>NZ_JBSGEL010000039.1:0-78935 GCF_053602875.1 Kitasatospora sp. NPDC004289
GGTGGTGATCTTCGTGCCGGCCATCGCGTGGGCGATGCCGAAGTCGGTCACCGTGACCCCGCCGTCGCTGCGCAGCATCAGGTTGGAGGGCTTGAGCCGCGCAGCCGGGTTCGGACGACGCGACCGTCGTGGCCGACGGCCGCCGGATCGCCGTGGCCGCGCTGAAGCTCCGCGGCCCGTGGAGCCGGGCGGCGGCACGGTCCTCGCTGGCCGGCTCCGACCAGGCGGTGGTGGACTACGTCCGGTCGTCCTGGAGCGAGGCCGCCGCCCAGGACGAGCGCTCGGAAGCCGGACGGCTGGCCGTGGCGAGCGAGTACGCGGAGGTCCGGTCCGCAGCGGCGGCCGCGCTGGCGGGGGACCAGGCGCAGGTGAGCGCCTTCCTGACGACGGGTCGTCACCAGGCGGCGTTCAGCCAGTACCGGGTGAAGGCCTCGCAGCTGATGGAGACCGGCGGCCCACGGGTGCGGGCCGCCGCCGCAACTGCCCTGGAGGCGAACACCGTTGAGTCACTGCTGGGCTTCCTGGACAGTGGCCAGTACACCGCCCGGGCCGCAGACGATCAGGTGCTGGCCTCACAGTTGGTGGAGACGGGCAGCGGAGCCGAGGTCCGGAACGCGGCTGCGGTCGCCGTCGAGAGTCCGGGGCCGGTCCTCTCCGACTTCCTCGCGGTGGGCCGCCACCGGGCGGCCCAGCAGGACGAGTTGACCCGGGCGCACGACGCCTCCGTCGCCGGCCTGATCGCGTCCGGCGCCCAGGTCGCCGCGCTCGCCCGGCAGGACGCGGCACTCGCCGCCAAGGCGGCGGCCGAGGCCAACGGCGCCGCGTCCGACGCCCAGCAGGCGGCGAGCGACGCCCAGGCCTTCGCCGACCAGGCGGCCGGCCACGCCCGGGACGCCAAGAGCTCGGCCGACCAGGCCGAGGCGTCGGCCGCCCGGGCGCGCGCGGCTGCCGCGCAGGCCCGCGGCGCGGCAGCCGAGGCGGCGGCGAGTGCCGCCAGGGCGCAAGGGGCGGCCGACCGGGCCCGGGACCACGCGAGTGCGGCCAAGGCGTCGGCCGACGACGCGCTGGTCGCGGTCGAGCAGGCACGTGAGTCCGCGAGGAACGCGGGCGAGTCGGCCGAGCGGACCCAGCAGGTGATGCGCGAGGCGCTGCGCCGGGCCGCCCTCACCGCTGCCGTCTCCGCCGAGTTCGACCGGCGCGACGTGGAGGCGTTCTGGAACGGCGACTCGGACCGGCGCTCCGCCCACCCGGACCTCGACTGGGACACCTTGTCGACCTTCCTCCGGACGGTCCACAAGTACGGCCCCTTCACTCCGCTCCCCGGCGAGTACGAGGACTTCGCGGACTACCTGGAGGTGGCGCACACCAAGCTCGCCGCGTTGGGGCTGATCCCCCTGACCTCGACGGCGGCGGGATGGGTCGACTGCGGCGCGCGGGGCCTGGAGTGGTTGGCGGGCCGCGGCTCCGGCAGTGACGCCGGCTCCGGTTGCGCCGGGGCGGTGTTCCCGGTCTGGGGGATCTACAACTCCGCGAAGGAGGTCGGCGGGAAGCTGGGGGAGGCGGCCGGCTGGGTGGGCGAGAAGCTCGGCCTGCTGAGCCCGAAGCGGCCGCAGCAGACCAGCTTCTGCTGGGTGGGCAACGGACCGCAGGCCCCGAGCACGCCGAGCTCCAAGGTGCCGGACGACTACGTCGTCGCCATCGGAGGGGTCACCCGGTCCCAGGACCGGGGGCAGGTGTTCACCGGCTCGATGGGGAAGACCGGCGCCGAGGCGTCCGCGATGCTGCCGAACAGTCAGGTCCAGCTGACCACGGCCGGAGCGATCCGGGCGGCCGGCGGGAAGGTCGAGTACTCCCCGGTGGACACTCCGGCCGACTACACGAACTTCCACAACGTGAACATCACCCTGGGGAACACCAGTCCGTTCGGCGTCCGCGAGCCGAACGCGGTCGCCCCCAAGGACCGGTTCACCCTGGAAGCGCACGGAAACGCCTGCTGAAGCGGTCGGGGCCCGCGGTGGGAGCCGTCGTGGGCCCCGACGGTCGGTGTGAGGGAGCTCTCGTTGTCGCTCGGTGGGGGAGCTGCCTAGCCTGCATGGAGTTCGTGTAGCTGCGGACGCCGTCGCCGGGGCGCCGAGTCCTGCCTGCCCGTCGACGGTCACTCGACCACACCGAGTACGGGCAGGAGCGGGGGAACCAGGTCAGTCCGTGACCCCTGCCCGCCCACTCGGCGCAGGGGCACTCGGGGTGAAGCCGCTCACGGGCGGCCGGGCGTCCCCTCATGCCCGAACCCGACAGCTCACCTCGCAGGCGTCGAAAGAGGACTCCTGCCCATGCGCTTCTCCGTCACTCCCGCGCGCCTCGGCGCGGCCGCCCTCGTGGCTGTACCACTGATCGCCGCCGCCCCGCTGGCCAGCCAGGCCGAGGCCGTCACCGTCGTCACCCAGGACCGGCTCAGCCCGAACACCCTGGCCGCGGACGTGGCCGGCCGGGCCAGCCTGACCGTGCACTCCGGCTCCTGCTTCACCGCCAAGACCCTCGGCGTCGGCGTCCGGGACGCCGCCGGGCGCAACCTCGACTTCCCCGGCAACGCGAGCAACGTGCGGATCTGCCCGGGCGGGGTGACCTTCACCAGCGGTGCCAGGGCGCTGCCGGCCGGGACGTACACCCAGTTCGGCTTCTGGCAGGACCAGAACGGGGGCTGGCACAACCTGCCGTCCCGTCAGCTGACCGTCGGCGGTGGCTCGGTGACCCCGACCCCGACCCCCACGCCTACGCCTACGCCCACGCCCACTCCGACGCCCACCCCGACCCCGACCCCGGGTGGTTCGCCCGTGCCGGGCAAGGCGCTGACCTGGTCGGAGGAGTTCGACGCTCCCGTCGCGCTCGGCAGCAAGTGGGTCAACGACCGCAGCAGCAGCTACCGTTACGGCAACCACAACCCCGACGACAACAAGCTGGACTGGCTGAACCCGTCCGGCGTCTCGGTCGCGAACGGTGTGGCCACCTTCACGGCCAAGCCCTCCGCGCACACCCTGGAGAACGGCAGGCAGGCCTGGGACACCGGGCTGCTCACCACCGAGTACTCCTCGCAGGGCTTCCAGGTGCGGACCGGCGACTACGCCGAGGCCCGGGTCAAGCTGCCCTCCGAGGCGGGTGCCTGGCCGGCCCTGTGGACCTGGAAGGACGGCAACGGGGAGATCGACACCTTCGAGTACCACCCGGACAACGCCGCGCTGCTGGAGCTGACCAACCACGTCAGGTCGGGCCAGAAGTACCTCACCGACGCCACCGCGATCGGCCACGACAAGTGGGTCACCATCGGCACGTACTACGGCGCGAACTCCGTCGACTGGTACGTGAACGGCGTCAAGGTCTTCTCCGACAACCAGGGCGTCGGGTCCAGCTGGTCCGCCTACCTGATCCTCAACCTCTCGGTGGGTGCCGGGAAGTACCACCCGGGGCCGTCCGGCACCGCGCCGATCGACTTCGCCGCCGACTGGGTCCGCGTCTACCGCTGATTCAGCCCACGGTGAGCGTGAACGGCGTGGAGTTGTTCGCGAGGTCCGTGTCGTCCGCGCTGTACACCGTGACCTGCCCCTCGGCCTGCGTGCCGGGGGGCAGGTCCAGGTCCACCCGGACCGGGGCGTTCGCGCTGGCGGTCCGGAGCGGGGGCAGCCCGGCGGGGAAGGTGCAGGTCAGTACGTGGTGCCCGGCCGTGGCCCGGCAGTCCGCCGGGAAGTACGGGCCTTCGAAGGTGAAGCCGGCCGGCAGCGTGATCGTCACCCGGAACGGGGAGGCGGTCCGGTCCGGCCCCCGGTTGGCGACGAAACCGTGCGCGGTGGTGACGCCGCCGGGCGGGGCCGGATCCGCGTCGATCCGGACCGCCTCCAGGTCGGAGTGCGAGGGCGCCGCACTGGCCGGCACGGCCGTCCCCAGGGCCAGTGCCGCCGCCCCCGCCAGCACGGCCGTCAGCTTCCGTCCACCCATGGTCCACTCCGCTCGCTCAGTGCCGTACTCCCTGTACAGACTGTAACGGCGTAGCGTGGAGGACTGGCGGAGGTGAGGACGATGTCCGGACAGGTGTTGAGCGAGGTCTCCGGGGTGGTCGGCCCCGACAAGGAGGCCCAACTCGTGACGTCGTACCGGGAGTTGGTGGCGGGGGCGCTGCCGGAGGGGCTGATCAGGACGGAACTGCTGCGCGGGCCCGGCGGCCGCTGGCGGGTGCAGAGCCTGTGGCGGGACAAGGCCACCCTGGAGGCCGTCCGGGCGGATCCGAAGCTGGCCGCCGCGCCGCGGCTGTTCCGCGAGGTGGGCGTGGAGCCGGAGCTGACGGTCTTCCAGCTGACGGCGGCGCAGGCGGGCCCGCCCGACCTCGATCCGGACTGAGGCCGGGCGGGCCTGACCTGACGTCAGGGGGCGAGGACCTGACCGAGTCGGGTCGCGATCTGGCGCATCACGGGGACCAGCGAGCTCTCCCCGGCCTGTGCCTCCAGGGCCCGGATCCGGGCCTCCGGGCCGGAGACCGAGAGGGCGGTGGGGGTCGGCGCGCCGGGGACGGCGACCGCGATGCAGCGCACGCCGATCTCCTGCTCCTGGTCGTCCACCACGTAGCCGGAGGCCCGGGCGTGGGCCAGCTGGGCGAAGAGCTCGTCCGGGTCGGTGACGGTGTACGGCGTGTGCGACTGGAGCGGCTGGGTGCCGAGTACGGCCCGCGCCTCGGGCTCGTCCAGCTGGGCCAGCAGCGCCTTGCCCACGCCGGTGCAGTGCGGCTGCACCCGACGGCCGACCTCGGTGAACATCCGCATCGAGCGGCGGGACTGCACCTGGCCGACGTAGACCACCTCGCCGCCCTCCAGCACCGCCAGGTTGGCGGTCTCCCCGGTGGCCTCCATCAGCTCGGCCAGGTACGGGCGGGCCCAACTGCCCAGCAGGCGGCCGGAGGTCTCGCCGAGGCGGATCAGCCGCGGGCCGAGGGTGTAGCGGCGGGCGGTGTCCTGGCGGACATAGCCCTGCTGCACGAGGGTACGGATCAGGCGGTGGATGGTCGGCATCGGCAGGCCGGAGCTGGCGGAGAGCTCGCTCAGGGTCGCGATGCCACCGGAGTCGGCGAGTGCTTCGAGCAGCTGGAAGGCGCGCTCGACGGACTGGACGCCGCCGCCGGCTCGCTCGGCCCCGGACGGTGCTGCAGCGGGGGTGGTGGCCACCGGCGTTCCCTTCTGCTGTGGAGGAGGAGTAGAGTCCCGGCGATCTACCTCAACAAACCGTTGAAATTCTGTATCGCGGAAACTAGTCTCCACCTTACAGAACCGAACCCGCCAGTAGGTGGGTCGGTATCGAGGAGGCACCCACCGGAGCCTCCCTGCTGGCTCAACTGTCCAAGGAGTGTTCTGCCCATGGCTGCAGACCAGGACCCCGTCGGCGCCCCCTCCGCCGCTCCGGTCGTCACTGTCGCCGGTCCGCGCGTCCCCCGCAGCGAGGAGGTGCTCACTCCCGAGGCCGTCTCCTTCGTGGTCGGCCTCCACCGCGCCTTCGAAGGCCGCCGGCAGGAACTGCTGGCCCGCCGCAAGGCCCGGCGCGCCGAGATCGCGGCCGCGGGCACCCTCGACTTCCTCCCGGAGACCGCCGAGGTCCGCGCCGGTGACTGGAAGGTCGCCCCCGCTCCCCGCGCGCTCCAGGACCGCCGGGTCGAGATCACCGGCCCGACGGACCGCAAGATGGTCATCAACGCGCTCAACTCGGGTGCCAAGGTCTGGCTCGCCGACTTCGAGGACGCCACCGCCCCCACCTGGGAGAACGTGGTCAGCGGTCAGGTCAACCTGATCGACGCCTACGAGGGCCGGATCGACTTCACCACCGAGGCCGGCAAGTCCTACGCCCTCAAGCCCGCCGCCGAGCTGGCCACCGTCGTGGTCCGCCCCCGCGGCTGGCACCTGGACGAGACCCACCTGCTGGTCGACGGCGTGCCGGTCTCCGGCGGCCTCTTCGACTTCGGCCTGTACTTCTTCCACAACGCGGCCCGGCTGATCGCCAAGGGCGAGGCTGACCCGAACTCGGGCCCGTACTTCTACCTGCCGAAGACCGAGAGCCACCTGGAAGCCCGGCTCTGGAACGAGGTCTTCACCCACGCGCAGGCCGCGCTCGGCATCCCGCACGGCACCATCCGCGCCACGGTGCTGATCGAGACCATCACCGCCGCGTTCGAGATGGACGAGATCCTCTACGAACTCCGCGACCACGCCGCCGGGTTGAACGCCGGCCGGTGGGACTACCTGTTCTCCATCGTGAAGAACTTCCGGGACGCCGGGGAGCACTACATCCTCCCGGACCGGAACTCGGTCACCATGGCCGCGCCGTTCATGGCCGCCTACACCCGCCTGCTGGTGCAGACCTGCCACAAGCGCGGCGCCCACGCGATCGGCGGCATGGCCGCCTTCATCCCCTCCCGCCGCGACCCCGAGGTCAACGCCGCCGCGCTGGCCAAGGTCAAGGCCGACAAGGACCGCGAGGCCGGCAATGGCTTCGACGGCTCCTGGGTCGCCCACCCCGACCTGGTCCCGGTCGCCCGGGCCTCCTTCGACGCGGTGCTCGGCGAGCGGCCGAACCAGAAGGAGAACCCCGGCCCGGCCGAGCCGGTGACGGCCGCTCAGCTGCTGGACATCGCCGGTGCGGGCGGCAGCTGCACCGAGGCCGGACTGCACAACGCCGTCCAGGTCGGCGTCCGCTACATCGAGGCCTGGCTGCGCGGGCTCGGCGCGGTCGGCATCTTCAACATGATGGAGGACGCCGCCACCGCCGAGATCTCCCGTTCGCAGATCTGGCAGTGGATCCGCAACGACGTGGTCCTCGCCGACACCGGCGAGAAGGCCAGCGCCGAGCTGGTCCGCCGGCTGGTGGCCGAGGAACTGGACGCGCTGAAGGCCGAGCTGGGCGAGGCCGCGTACGCCGGTGGGCGCTGGGCCGAGGCCGCCCGGCTGTTCGAACAGGTCTCGCTGGCCGAGGAGTTCGTCGACTTCCTCACCCTGCCCGCGCTGCCGCTGCTCGACTGATCACCAATCTAGCGAGGCGCGGCCGCCCTGCCGCCTGCCGTGCTGGAGCACTGGCCGCGCCGATTAGTACGAACCGTACGGCCACCCCGGGTCGGGGTGGCCGTACGGCCTTGTCACGGAAGGAACTTCACGCACATGGCACGCATCTTCTTCAACGGCCAGGCCATGGTCGGCGGCCCGTTCCACGCCTCGGTGGCCGACGCGCTGCTCGGCCCCGTCACCACCGCCCCCGGCTACCGCTTCTTCTCCATCCGCGACGAGTGCCCCGGCCTGCTCGCCGACCCGGCGGTGGAGACCGCGATCGAGGGCGAGCTGTACGACGTCGACCTGGCCCACCTGCGTGACGTCATCCTCCCCGGCGAGCCCGCCGAACTCGAGCTCGGCGTCATCGAGTTGGCCGACGGCTCGGCCTGCCTCTCGATGCTCCTCGCCCGCGGCCAGCTGGAGCGCGGCGTGCACCAGGAGATCACCGGCTTCGGCGGCTGGCGCGCCTACCTCGCTACGCTGGGCCGCACCGCCTGACCGGCGGGCCGTCCGGGTCGCCGAGGAGCCAACTCCCGTCACCCAGCGGGGTGGTCGTGGAGGAGTGGGTACGGCCCGAGGCGAACGGACCGACGGTCCCGGTGGCGAGGTCGACCAGGTGGTCCCGGTACCACTCCTCCTCGGTCTCCTCGTCCTCGCCCGCGGTGGTGACCACGGCGGTCCCGTCGGTCAGGTAGCCTCCGCCGGTCCACTCCAGCACGGCGTTCGGCCGGCCCGGCTCGAAGTCGTCGACGCCGAGGGTGAGCAGTTCCTCCCCGTCGGGGTAGCGGTGGAAGGTGACGTCGGTCTGGTCGTGCGCGACGGTCATGAACTGGGTGCCGTCGGGTGCCAGATCGATCAGGCAGCGGTCGGGCCACGGGTAGTGCACCACCTCCAGGCGGCCGTCCCGCAGCGAGGCGCGGAAGACGGCGGCCCCGTCCTGGCCCTCGCCCACCTCGAGCAGCACGTGGCCGTCGGCCGGGTGGAAGTGCTGGGAGCCGCCGTGGCCGGCGGTGTCCAGTTCGGTCCCGTCGAGCGGCTCGCCCGTCGCGGTGTCCAGGACCTCCCAGCGGTCCACCGGCCCGCGCCCGGCCAGTACGTCCGGCCGGTAGACCCAGACCGTCCGCCCGTCGGGGGAGAAGGCGCAGTTCGGCCAGTGCACGTAGTGCTGCGGGGCGCAGGGGCCCAGGAGGTGGCGCCAGAGCTCGGTGCTGTCGGCCGAGAGGCACACCACCGCGTCCGAGGTGGTGTAGCAGGCCAGACGGAAGCCCGCGGTGAAGTCCACCGCGATCGGTCGGTCACCGTTGGTCGGCGTGAACCGGGCGGCCGGTGCCAGGGCCCCGGACCCGGACGCGAGGTCGTACGCGGTGATCAGCCCGTCGGTCTTGCGGTGCGTGTGCTGCTTCACGTCGGTCAGGCTACCGACGTGCCGTCAGGGGCCGGTCAGGCGGGTGGTCTCGTCGTCGAGGTGGGTGGCGAACTCGGACTGGCGGACGTAGCCGCGGCGGTTGTGGCCCCGGATGACGGGGAGGTCGCTGCCGGGGCGGCGTTCGGCGGTGGGCGGGTCGGGGAGCCAGACGTCGGTGATGTCGGGGGTGGTGAGGGGCTGGCCGCCGAAGGGGTCGGTGGCGCGGTGGAAGTTGGACCAGGCGGGCGGGACGGGGAAGAGCGACAGGCGGTCGGCGGTCGCGGCGTCGGCCAGGTGGCGGGGGAACCAGCGGCGGTAGAGCCGGGGGACGGGGTTGCCGTAGGTGACCACCGAGAGCCGGGCGCCGGTCTCCGGCGCGGTGCCGGCCAGCCGGGCCACCGTGGCGGTGACGATCACCGCGCCCTGGCTGTGGCCGAGCAGCACCACCGAACCGCCCCGCGAGGTCAGGTGCCGTACCCGCTCGGCGAGTTGGGGCACCGCCTGCTCCGCGTAGCTGGGCGGCGCGTACGGGTGGAAGGCGCGCGGCCAGAAGGTGGCGACGTCCCAGACGATGCCGACCACCCGGCGGGTGTTCTGGTCGGCCAGGGACTGACGGACCAGCAGGAGCAGCAGCACCGGACCGAGAACCAGGATCGCCCCGGCCAGCGCCGCGCTCGGCGCGGGCAGCCCGGCCCAGAGCCGGGCCGGGTCCGGCTTGGGGCCGCCGCTCCAGGCCAGCGCGTAGCAGATGCCGAAGGCGATCGCCGAGCCCCCGAGCAGGACGGCCGCCCCGGAGGTCAGGCCCTCCATCCGGCGCAGCAGCAGTTCGCCGTTGCGCTTGCGCCGCAGCACCTCGGCCAGCCAGAGCCCGCGCGGGCTCTCCGGGTGCGGGGCCGGCGCGCGCAGCCGCAGGCCCGCGCCGCGCTGCTCCCAGAGGTCCAACTCCTGGTCCAGGCCGACCGGGTGGCGCAGCCGGTGCCAGAACCAGACCAGGCCGAACCAGGCCGTCAGCAGCACCATCCCGTCGATGCTGTACCGGGCCAGCACCTCGGAGCCGGGCAGGATCTGCACCTGGGTCACCGCCGCCGCGCCCTTCTCCCCGGGCGGGCTGAGCCAGTGCGCCGCGGACAGTGCCACCCCGGACCAGATGGCGAACAGCAGGCCGCTGCTGACCGCCACGGTGGTGAAGGAGGGCGGCAGCCGGGGCAGGCCGCGCTGCCCGGCGGAGCTCTTGGCCCACCAGGCGCAGAACAGCATCGCCGCTCCGGCGGCGTAGAGCACCAACAGCAGCAGGTTGAAGAGCTCCAGCAGGTCCGGGGTGCCGATCGCGGCCCCGCTCGCCCCGGCCGCCCCCTCCCGGCGGGAGCTCGGCTGGACGGCGCAGAGCAGCATCGCGGCGGCCAGCAGCACGGTGGTGGAGGTGCAGGCCACCCGCCGGGAGATCCGGCCGCCGGCCACCCGGGCCCGCGGCCGGTCGCCGAGCGCGGCGGCGGCGAACAGCAACAGGCCCAGTACGGTGAGCAGTTCGAGGGCGGTCAGCAGCCCGGTGGCCCGGCCGCCGGTGCGCGCGGTGCGCAGCACCACCAGGGTGAGCAGCAGCAGGGCCGAGCAGGTGTGCACGGTGCGGTAGCGGGTGGAGTACGCACCGCCCTCCCAGAAGCCGGGGTCGGTGAGTTCGGCTCGGGCCAGGTCGCGGTGGGCGGGGCGGTCGTTCTCTCCGCCGGTGCCGTCCCCGGCCTCCCAGCGGCGGTTGGGGCTTGTGCCGACGTGCAGCAGCAGCACCAGCAGGGCGGGCAGCAGGGCGGCCACCGCGACGGCCACGTAGGGGCGGTCCTGGAGTTGGAGGGCGTGCCAGAACGGCTGGGCGCGGCAGTTGGCGACGGCCAGGCACTGCCAGGCGGCCTGGTCGACCAGCACGTGGGTGAGGAACAGCAGGTAGGTGGCGGTGACGCAGAGCGCGATGATCCGCACCATGGCCTGCTGGAACCGGACCTGGCGCGGCCCGCCGTGGGCCATCCAGCCGGCCGTGTTGACGAAGGCGAAGGGCAGCAGCAGGAACCAGAGCGCGGTGGCCCAGGAGCGTGAGGTCAGCCCGCCCCAGGAGTACACCTCGCGGTGCCGCCCGGACGGCAGGGCGTCCCGCCCGCGCCAGATCCCGGCCAGTTTGGAGCCGGTGACCTGCCGGGCCTCCGGGTCGTCCAGCACCTCGGCCGGCCCGTCCCCGCCGACCCCGTGGACGACCAGCTCGGTCACCCCGTCCTCGTCCACATCGGTCGGATAGTCGTGATCTTCCCCGCCGCCCATGCCGCACCCCCGGAGCTCGCCGTGCTGCTGGAACTCTGGGTCAGCGCAGGGGAGTTGTCAACGGAGTTCACGCCGCTCGGCCAGCCGGTAGCCGACGCCCCGGACGGTGTCGATCCCGCAGCCGGCCCCGGCGGCCAGCAGCTTGCGGCGCAGCGCGGCCACGTACACCTCGACGATGTTCAGATCGCCCCGGAAGGCGTGGTCCCAGACCGCGTCCAGGATCTCGGTCTTCGGCACCGCCAGCCCGGCCCGGTGGGCCAGGCATTCCAGCACGCCGAACTCCTTGGCAGTGAAGTGCAGTTCGCTGCCGCCGACCCGGCAGCGTCGGGTGGCCGGATCCACCGTCAGGTCACCGACCGTCAGGGTGGCGGGGCGGCCGGCCGCGCCCCGGCGGATCAGCGCCCGTAGCCGGGCGGTCAGCACCACGTAGGAGAAGGGCTTCCCGAGGAAGTCGTCCGCCCCGCTGTCCAGCGCCTCGGCCTCGTCGTACTCGCCGTTCTTCGCGGTCAGGATCAGCACCGGGACGGTGGAGCCGCGCTCGCGCAGCCGCCGGCAGATCCGGAAGCCGTTCAGCCCGGGCAGCATCAGGTCCAGCACCACGGCCGCGTACCCGCCGCTCTCGGCCAGGGCCAGGCCCTCCAGGCCGTCGCCGACCACGTCCACCGCGTAGCCCTCGGCCCGCAGGCCCCGGCTCAGGGAGTGGGCCAGCTCCTCCTCGTCCTCCACCAACAGCAGTCGCATCCGGTCAGCCTAGGAGACAGCCCCCGGGACGGGGAGGCTGACCACCAGCTCGGCGCCCCGGCCGGTGGCGGGGGCCACGGCGGCGGCCGTCCCGCCCAGGCCCTCGGCGATGCCGCGGACCAGGGCCAGGCCGAGCCCGGAGCCGCCGTGCTGACGGTCGCGCGACTCGTCCAGCCTGACGAAGCGTTCGAAGACCCGTTCCCGGTCGGCCTCGGCGATCCCGGGGCCGTCGTCGGCCACCGTCAGCTCGGCCGTGCCGTCGGTGACCCGCAGCGACAGCGTGATCCGCGAGGCGGCGTACCGCTCGGCGTTGTCCAGCAGGTTGCCCAGCAGTCGGCCGAGCAGCAACTCGTCGGCGGGGAGCAGGACTTCGTCCAGGGCGAGCACCGTGGCCGGGCGCCCGCCGAGCAGGGCCCGCTCGGCGAGCTGCTCGGTGATCAGGTCGTGCAGCGGGGTGAGCCGGTCGGTGACGGCCCGGCCGTCGACCCGGTGCAGCAGCAGGAGATCGGCGGTGAGCCGCTCCAGCCGTTCGGCTCCGGCCACCGCGGTGCGGGCCACCGACGGCCAGTCGGCCCGCTCGGGGTGGGCCAGGGCCACGTCCAGCGAGCCGCGCAGCACCGCGACCGGGGTGCGCAGTTCGTGCGAGGCGTCGGCGACCAGCCGGCGCTGCTCGGCCAGTGCGTCCGCCAGTCGGTCCAGGGTCTCGTTGGTGGTGACGGCGAGGCGGCCGATCTGGTCCCGGGACGGCGGGACGGGCACCCGTTCGTGCAGGTCGCCGCCGCCGATCCGGGCCATCTGACGGCGGATCGCCTCGACCGGCCGGAGCGCGAAGCCGACCACCAGCCAGGCGACCAGCGCCACGAACAGCGAGCCGAGCGGCAGCACGTAGCGGAGCAGCGCGGTGGTGACCGCGGCCGCGTCCTCCCGGGCGGCGTTGTCGTTCACCAGGACGAAGGTGGTGACCTGCTGGGCGGGGAGGCCCTTGCGGCCGGTCAGCGTCTCGAGGGCCGCGGCGTCCCAGACCTGGCCGGTGCGCCGCTGGAAGACCACGTCCCGGCCGACCAGGTCCGCACCCGGGCTGTTCGGCATGGTCAGCAGGACGCCGGCCGGCACCCGCAGCTCGACCTCGTCGCTGCGGCCCTTCAGCAGAACGGTGCCGGCCGGGTCGTTCGGGTCGACGGCCGGCGGCATCGGGTGCAGCGCCGGGCGGAGCGCGTCGACGTCGCCGAGCACCGCGTGGTGAAGGGCCCAGCTGCCGTCGGCCAGCATCAGCAGGTAGGAGGTCTGGGGGTATTTCCACTGCAGGGCCCGGTCCCGGTCGAGGGCCGGCACGGCGTCGTCCAGCGCGTCGGCGTCCTTGAGCGCGGTCAGCTTCGCGGGGGGCAGGCCGGCCCGGTAGCTCTGCTCACCGACCCACCAGGTGACCACGCCGAGCACCACGGCGGTGGCCAGGGCCGCGGCCAGCGCCGCCCGCAGGCGGATCGGGAGCATGCGGAGCAGTCGCACCGGTCCCCTCCCGCCTCGTTCGAACGGCCGTCAGCCTGGCACGGCCCGCCGTGCGGTGGCAACGTGGGGGCACGGGACGGCCCCGGACTCTCGCCGTGAGTCCGGGGCCGCCTCCACCCCGAGGGGTGGATCCGGGTGCCGCGCCGTCCCTGACGCGGTCCCGGAGTTGAGGGGGGATCAGCCGCGCGAGGCCAGCTCGCGGGCGGCGCGGGCCGCGTTCTGCGCGATCCTGTCCTCGTTCACGGTGGTGAGCAGGCCCTTCTCGACCACCGCGTTGCCGTTGACCAGCAGCAGGGCCAGCGGGGGCAGGGCGCCGAAGGTGAGGGCGGCCACCGGGTCGGCGATCGAGGAGTGCATCACGCCGTCGATCTTCCACAGCGCCAGGTCGGCCAGCTTGCCGACCTCGATGGAGCCGATCTCGTTCTGACGGCCCAGCACCCGGGCGCCGCCCATGGTGCCCAGGCGCAGCGCCGAGCGGGCGGTGAGCGCCTTCGGGCTGCCGTGCAGACGGTTGATCAGCAGGGCGTTGCGCAGCTCGGTGCCGAGCTCGCCGGACTCGTTGGAGGCCGTGCCGTCCACGCCGAGGCCGACCGGGACGCCGGCCTGCAGCATGTCCGGGACGCGGGCGATGCCGGCCGCCAGACGGGCGTTGGAGGACGGGCAGTGCGCGACACCGGTGCCGGTCTCGGCGAACTTGGCGATGTCGGAGTCGTTCATGTGGACGCAGTGCGCCATCCAGACGTCCTCGCCGAGCCAGCCGGTGGACTCGAAGTAGTCGGTGGGGCCCATGCCGAAGAGCTGCTTGCAGAACTCCTCCTCCTCGGCCGTCTCCGAGCCGTGGGTGTGCAGCCGCACGCCCTTGCGGCGGGCCAACTCGGCCGACTGCTTGAGGAGTTCGGTGGAGACCGAGAAGGGCGAACAGGGCGCGATGGCCACGTGCAGCATCGAGCCGAAGGAGGAGTCGTGCCACTTGTCCACGGCCGCCTCGGAGGCGATCAGGATGTCCTCGGTCTTCTCCACCGCGTGGTCCGGCGGCAGGCCGCCGTCCTTCTGCGAGCGGTCCATCGAGCCGCGCAGCGCGGTGAAGCGCATGCCGAGCTCCTGGACGGCCTCGATCGAGGCGCCGAGGATGTCGCCGCCGCCCTGCGGGAAGACGTAGTGGTGGTCCGAGGCGGTGGTGCAGCCGGACTTGAGCAGCGCGGCGGTCGAGCCCTGGGCGGCCGCGTGCACCAGCTTGTCGTCGATCCGGGCCCAGGTCGGGTAGAGCGCGACCAGCCAGTCGAAGAGGATGTTGTCCTGGGCCAGGCCGCGGGTGATCCACTGGTAGAAGTGGTGGTGGGTGTTGACCAGACCCGGGGTGACCAGGTGGCCCTCGCCGTTGATCCGGCGCACCACGTTGTCCAGCCACGCGGGGGCGGGGCCCGCACCGACCGACTCGATCTTGTTGCCGAGCACCACGACGTGGCCGCGGGCGTACTCGGTGTCGTTGGCGTCGACCGTCGCGATCGCGACGTTCTCGATCACGATCCGCTGGTCGGCGGGCGGGGGCTGGACTGCCATGGTGTCTCCTATGGGGGGAGGGTGCGGGGCGCGCAGTGAGCGCTGTGCGCCCCGCACCGTTCAGGACGGCGTCGCCGTTGACGCCGCGCCGTGCGGACTTCCCTGCGGGGCAGGGCGGTTCGCACCGACGTGGTGGAAGAGAAGGTTGAGCAGGACGGCCAGGACGCAGCCGGCGGATATGCCGGAGTGCATCAGCGTGCGGACGGCCTCCGGGAAGGCGTCGTAGAAGGTCGGGGCGGCGATCGGGATGATGCCGACCCCGAGCGAGACCGAGACCAGGATGGTGTTGGCGCTGGACTGCATGCCCGCCTCGGCCAGGGTCCGGATGCCGCTGGCCGCGACCGTGCCGAAGAGCACGATCCCGGCGCCGCCGAGCACCGGCGAGGGCACCAGCGAGACCACCGAGCCGAGCACCGGGAAGAGGCCGAGCAGGATCAGGATCCCGCCGCCGGCCGCGACCACGAAGCGACTGCGGATGTTGGTCAGTGCCACCAGCCCGATGTTCTGGGCGAAGGCGCTGGCCGCGAAGCCGTTGAAGACCGGGCTGATCGCGGTGGCCAGCCCGTCGGCCCGCAGGCCGGCGGCCAGGGTGGGCTCGTCCGCCTCGCGCTCGACGATCCGGCCCAGGGCCAGCATGTCGGCGGTGGACTCGGTCATCGAGACGATCATCACGATGCAGATCGAGACGATCGCGGTGACCTCGAAGACCGGGGCGCCGAAGTGGAAGGGGGAGGGCAGGGCGAAGACCTTCGCCTCCGAGACCGCCCCGAAGTCGGCCAGCCCGAGGGGGAAGGCCAGCGCGGTGCCGATCGCGAGTCCGATCAGCAGCGAGAGCTGCTGCCAGAAGCCGCGGAGCAGCTTGTTGCAGAGCACCACCGCGGTGAGGGTGAGCGCGGCGAGACCGATGGCCTTCACGGAGCCGTAGCCGGGGGCACCGGGGGTGCCGCCGCGGGCCCAGTTGACCGCCACCGGCAGCAGGGACACCCCGATGAGGGTGATCACGGTGCCCTGGACGACCGGTGGGAAGAACCTGATGAGCTTGCAGAACCACGGTGCCGCGAGGAAGCACAGGATCCCCGCGACGATCACCGCACCGAAGATCACCGGGAGCGCGTCCTGAGGGCCGTGCTCCTTGGCGATGGCCAGCATCGGTGCGACGCCGGCGAACGAGACGCCGTTCACGAACGGCAGCCGTGCGCCGATCTTCCAGACGCCCAGCGTCTGGAGGAGGGTGGCCAGGCCCGCGGTGAACAGACTGGCCGAGATGAGCAGGGCGAGCTCGGTGGGGGACAGGCCCACACCGGCGCCGACGATCAGCGGGGGTGCGACCACACCCGCGTACATCGCGGCGACGTGCTGGAGTCCGGTGGTGAAGAGCTTCACCGTGGGCAGCAGCTCGTCCACGGGGTGGACCGGGCGGCCGGCCGGGTCGTCGGGGAGGTTCGGTGACGCTCCGTCCGGCCGCGCGGGTCCTGCTGGGGTTGAACCGCCGTCAGTGGTTCGGGTGTTGGGGAGTGCCATGTCGAGCCCCTCTTGTGCTCGTGACTCCCGGCGTGCCCGTGGCGCTGGAGAATGCCCGAGGGCGGGACGGCGGTGCAAGGGTCCCTCGGGGTGTTCCTCCGGCTCCCCGGGCCGGCCGCCGCGAGGCGAGCACGATCTCCGGTAGGTGGGGGTGGAGAAACAGGTGGAGCGGGCGGAGCGGGCCGTCCGGCACCGTCCGGCCGGGTGCGGCCGGGGGGTGCAGCGGTGCTGGACGGCGGTCATGACGGTGCCTCAGCTCGGCGATCAGGCGACCGGGATGACCGGGGTGACGCCCTCGCGGTGCACGGTGCCCTCGATCAGGCCGTACATCCGGTCGGCGGCGTAGTAGACCTCGTTCTCGTTCTTCAGGCCGAAGGGCGAGAGGTCCACCAGGAAGTGGTGCTTGTTCGGGAGCTCCAGGCGGACCTCGTCCACCTCGGCCCGGTTGTTCAGCACCCGGGTGCCCATCCCGTGCAGGGTCTGCTGCAGCGAGTAGGAGTAGGTCTCGGCGAACGCCTCCAGCAGGTGGCGCTTGACGTGCTGGTACGAGCGGTTCCAGTTCGGCTCGGCCGAGCCCTCGGTGCCGTCGAAGGAGTACTTCCACCGGGCCGTCACCTGGGTGGCGAGGATCCGGTCGTACGCCTCCTGGAGGGTGGTGTACTTGTCCTTGATGTAGCCCCAGAACTCCGAGTTGGTGGAGTTCAGGACGGTGAGGTCCTTGAGGCCGGAGATCACCGAGACGGTGGTGCCGTCGTAGACGATCTCACTGGTGCGCACCTCGCCGCCGTTGCGGACGAAGGAGTGGCCGACCTCCTCGGAGCCGATGAAGCGGGCCGAGTTGTCCGGGGTCTTGATCCGGTCCCAGGTGTACTCCTCGATCCGGATCCGGGCGCTGTGCACCACGCCGCGCTCGGTGTTGTCCACGAAGTGGCGGGCCAGCTGGATGCCGAAGGCCTCCGCGGACTCGATGCCGTACTCCTTGGCGAAGGCGTACACGGTGTTCTTGGTGGTGTCGGTGGGCAGGCAGTTGGCGTTCGAGCCGGTGAGGTGGACGTCGTCGAACTCGCCGCGCAGGGCGACCGAGACGTTCAGGTCCTTGATCTCGTGACGGGTGGAGTCACGGTAGACCCGGACGATGCGGTTCTCCGCCTTGCCGTACTGGTTCTGACCGAGCACGTGGGCCATGACGGCTCCTAAGGGTTCCAGCGGTCTACTAGCTTCCGCGGTAGACCGAGTATCCGAACGGGTTGAGCAGCAACGGCACGTGGTAGTGGTGCTGCGCGGGCGCGACCGTGAAGACGATCGAGACCTCGGGGAAGAACGGCGGCTCCTCGGACTTCTTCGCGTAGTAGGCGGAGGTGTCGAAGAGCAGCCGGACGACCGAGCCCGCCTCCACGGCCGGCAGGTCTTTGGCCCGGCCGTCGGAGTCCGTGGCAGAGGTGCCGAGCACCTGCCAGCCACCCTCGGTGTGCAGTGCGAGCTCGACCGGGACGCCCTCGGCCGGGCGGCCGAGGCTGGTGTCCAGCACGTGCGTGGAGATGCCAGTCATGGGTTGAATGACCTTACTGATGGCAGGAGTTGACGTGCTGTGAGGCGCTCAGGCCTCGTCCAGCAGTCGGTTGATCCGGATGTCGTTGATCTTGCGCAGCTCGCCCCGGACTATCGAAGCCTCGGTGGCGGCGTCGTTCGGGAAGCGCTCGCGGAGCGCGGTGAGCATGGTGTCGGCCGTGCGGCCGGTCGCGCAGATCAGGAACACGTGGCCGAACTTCGCCTCGTAGGCGGCGTTCGCCTCGTGCAGTTCGTCGAGGAGTGCTGAGTCGACTCCCCGGATGCCGGCCTGCTCCCGCTCGGAGGTGGCGTCGCCCGTCTTGGGCTTGCCGATCCGGGCGTGGCCGGCCATCGCGTCGTTCAGGTCCTCGACCGTCAGCTTCGCCATCGCCGCCTCGTTGGCGGCGAGCAGCTCGGCCCGGTCGGACCACGGCCGGGTGTCCGCCACGAGGGCGGCCCAGCTGGGGCTGGAGCAGATCTCCAGCAGGGTCTCCGTCAGCTCGGCGGCGGGGGCCGCCGCCAGAGCGTCAAGAGCGTCGATGGGGCTGGTCACGGGTGGGCCTCCTGAAGAGTGGTGCCACCCGGAAAAGCTAGATCCGCCACCCGTAGCCGTCAACACTTTGTTGAACTGTTGGTGGTTACGTTTTGGGCCAAGTGCTCTGACCGGCCCTTTTGGTGTGCGATTCGCCAAGTGTGCCCGGTCCGCCGTGTCGGCAAGACTGGGCGCGGCGCCCCGGCCGCAGCCAGTGGACGGGGCGGACAGCGTCAGGTCAGCCCTTCGAACCGTCCTGTCGGTTCAGGTAGTTGTACACCGTGAACCGGCTGACGCCGAGGGCGCTGGCGACGGTCTCCACGCCGTGTCGGACGGTGAAGGCGCCGCGCTCCTCCAGGAGGGCGACCACGCGCTGCTTCTCGTACCGGTCCAGCTCGGTCAGCGGACGCCCGTCGAACTGACGGGTCATCTCGGCCAGCAGACGGTCCAGTGCACTGCTCAGGTGCGGCAGCCGGACGGCGATCGCCGCCCGGCCCTCCCACTCCAGCACCACGTCGTCCGGGCGGGCCTCGTCGAGCGCGACCTCGGTCGCGCCGACGGCCTCCAGCAGCGGCTTTATCGCCGATGCCAGCGGGTGTTCCAGGGCCTCGCTCACGCGCTACCCCCTCCTTCCTCTTCCTGGTCCAGCACGCTGACCTGGACGGAGATCCGGGTGGCGCCGGCCGCCAGGGTCTCGCGCAGCAGCGTGGTCACAGCGGTGACGACGTCCTCGGCCTCGCCCCGGGCGTCGGTCCCGAAGGGGCCGACCGCCACCTCGAGTCCGGCGTCGGTCACCGCCTTCAGGGCCGCCTCGGCGTGCTCGGGGAACGTGTCCCGCTCGAACGGTTCTGTCGTGAACTCCACCATCAATCGCACCTGGTCACTCTATCGATCAGGCGTTTTGGCGGAAGGGGCAGGACTCGACGGAGAGCTTCAACAAAATGTTGCGAGCGGTCTTGACGGTCCATCGGACGGCAGGGCAAGCTTCCATCAAGCAGAATCCGTCTTCCGGATCGTGGAAGTCTCGGATCGGAAGAGTGAAAGGTGATGGGCGTGACTGCCGCTTCCCAGCACACGTACACGGTCAACCTGTCGATCCTGTTCAGCGAGCTCCCGCTCCTGGAGCGCCCCGCCGCCGCCGCGGCCGCCGGCTTCACCGCCGCCGAGCTCTGGTGGCCCTTCGGGGAGAACCACACGCCGTCCGAGGCGGAGCTGGACGCGCTGCGCAAGGCGTTCACCGACGCGGGCGTGCAGCTGACCGGTCTGAACTTCCTGGACGACCTGACCAAGGGCGCCCGCGGCACCGTCTCCGTCCCGGCCGAGCGCGAGCGCTTCCGGGAGAACCTGCCGGTGACCGTCGCGCTCGCCGAGTCGCTGGGCACCAAGGCGCTCAACGCGCTCTACGGCAACCGGGTGGAGGGCGTCTCCGCCGCCGAGCAGGACGAGCTCGCGCTGGAGAACCTCGCCCTGGCCGCCCAGGCCGCGCACTCGATCGGCGCCCTGCTGCTGATCGAGACCCTGAACAAGGTCGAGTCCCCGGACTACGCGCTGCTCTCCGCGGAGGCCGCGATCGAGGTGGTGGACAAGGTGAACGCCGCCACCGGCCTCGGGAACGCGAAGTTCCTCTGCGACCTCTACCACCTGGCCCGCAACGGCGAGGACCTGGCCGAGGTGATCACCAAGTACGCCGACCGGATCGGCCACGTGCAGATCGCCGACACCCCGGCGCGCAACGAGCCCGGCACCGGCGAGCTGGACTTCGAGGACCTGTTCGCCCGCCTCACCGCCGCCGGCTACACCGGCCGGATCGGCCTGGAGTACAAGCCGTCGACCGGCGTCTCCGCCGACAGCTTCGAGTGGCTCCCGCGCGAGCTCCGCTCCAACTGACCTTCTCTCACCCTCCCCGCACCAAAGGACGTATCGCGATGAGCCGCAAGATCGCCTTCATCGGCCTCGGCATCATGGGCAGCCCGATGGCCGCCAACCTGGTCAAGGCCGGCCACCACGTGACCGGTTACAACCTGACCCAGCCCCAGATCGACGCCCTGGTGGCGGCGGGCGGCCACGGTGCCACCTCGATCGCCGACGCCGTGAAGGACGCCGAGGTCGTCATCACGATGGTCCCGGCCGACCCGCACGTGGAGCAGGCCATCCTCGGTGAGGGCGGCGTGCTGGAGAACGTGGCCCCGGGCACCCTGGTCATCGACATGTCCAGCATCACCCCGCAGACCTCGATCAAGGTCGAGGCCGCCGCCAAGGCGAAGGGCGTCCGCACCCTGGACGCCCCGGTCTCCGGTGGCGAGGCCGGCGCGGTCGAGGCCGTGCTCTCCATCATGGTCGGCGGCGAGGCGGCGGACTTCGCCGAGGCCAAGCCGCTGTTCGACGCGCTCGGCACCACCGTCATCCACGTCGGCCCGGCCGGTGCCGGCCAGACCGTGAAGGCGGCCAACCAGCTGATCGTGGCGGTCAACATCCAGGTGCTGGCCGAGGCCGTGGTCTTCCTCGAGAACGCGGGCGTGGACCTGCCGGCCGCGCTCGACGTGCTCGGCGGCGGTCTGGCCGGTTCCACCGTGCTGAACCGCAAGAAGGGCAACATGATCGACCGTCAGTTCGCCCCGGGCTTCCGGATCGACCTGCACCACAAGGACATGGGCATCGTCACCGACGCCGCCCGTGCCGTCGGTGCGGCCCTGCCGGTCGGCGCCGTGGTGGCCCAGCTGGTCGCCTCGGCCCGTGCCAACGGCGACGGCTCGCTGGACCACTCGGCCCTGCTCCGCGGCGTCGAGCGCCTCTCGGGCCGCGAGGTCAAGTAACCCCATAGCTCCCCCTGGCGGCGTGTACCTGTCCGGTCGTGCCCGCGCCGCCAGGGGGCCACAGTTCGGTCGGCCGACGGGTCCGGTGCTCATCCACCCGTCCGCCGACCGTTCCAAGCCGGCGGTGCGCTCGGTTCTTCGGTCGTTCCGAGCACCAGCGCCGCCCGGCCCCCTCCCCGCCGAGGGGAGCCCCCCGTACGTCGGAAGCGGAGCGGGGGGAACGGCGGGGAGGGGGTCGCACCCCGGTCATTCCGGGCAGATGATCGGCCTGACGACGTATCGAGCGCGAGCAACGGAGAGTCCCCATGGGTCACATCGTGGTAGCCCCTGACAAGTTCAAGGGCACCCTGGAGGGCGCCGAGGTCGCCGCCAGGATCGCGGCCGGCATCCGCCGGGTGGCCCCCGGTGCGGACATCCGCGAGCTCCCGGTCGCCGACGGCGGCGAGGGCACCCTGGCCGCCGCGCTGGCCGCCGGCTTCAAGAAGGTCGCCGTCAAGGTGGCCGGTCCGACCGGCCTGCCGGTGGACGCCGCGATCGCCCTGGGCGGGGACACCGCCGTGGTCGAGCTCGCCCAGGCCAGCGGCCTGGCCCGGCTCCCCGGCGGCCGCACCGCGCCGCTCGCGGCCGGCTCCTACGGGGTCGGCACCCTGATCGGACGGGCCGTCAGCCTGGGCGCCAAGCGGATCGTGCTGGGCCTCGGCGGCAGCGCCTGCACCGACGGCGGGGCCGGCATGGTCCAGGCCCTCGGGGTCGGCCTCTACGACGCCGACGGCCTGGAGCTCGCCCCCGGCGGCGCCGCGCTGCGCAAGCTGGACCGGATCGACCCGGGCGCGCTGGCCGACACCCTGAAGGGCGTCCAGGTCGTGGTCGCCTGCGACGTGGACAACCCGCTGCTCGGCCCGCGCGGCGCGACCGCCGTCTACGGACCGCAGAAGGGTGCCGACGGCGACGACCTGGTGATCCTGGAGGAGGGCCTGACCCGCTGGGCGGACGTGGTCCGCGGGGTCAGTGGCAAGGACTTCCGTGACGCCCCCGGCGCCGGGGCGGCAGGAGGGGTCGGCTTCGCCGCCCTGGCCCTGCTCGGCGCCACCATGCGACCCGGCATCGAGCTGCTGCTCGAACTGCTGGGCTTCGACGAGGCCGTGCGTGGGGCACGACTCGTCGTGACCGGTGAGGGATGCCTGGACGCGCAGACGCTGCACGGCAAGGCCCCCGCCGGTGTCGCCGCGGCGGCCACTCGGGCGGGGGTTCGGGTGGCCGCCGTGGCCGGACGGCTGGAGCTCTCGGAGCCCCAGTGGCGGTCGGCCGGCTTCGTCGCGGCGTACGCGCTGACCGACCTGGCCGAGCAGCCGGGGGACTCCATGACCAAGGCGGGGGAGCTGGCCGAGGTCGCGGGGGAGCGGCTGGCGGCCGAACTCCTGCAGGCCTGACCGATCGTACTTTCCTACATTGACGTTTTGTTGAAGGCGGGCCTAGGCTCCGAACAATCGCAGCTGGCGACCCGGTGAACGGGCCCCAATTGCCTTGTCCGCCTTCGCTATTCCCGGAGGTCCCCATGCCCATCAGCGAGACGCCCGCCAGCACGGCGGTGATCCGCTCCCGCCGCGTGGTCCTGCCGGACGGCGAGCGCCCCGCTGACGTGCTGGTCCGGGACGGCCGGATCGAGCAGATCGCCGAGCACGGCTCCCTGCTCGTCGGCGATGCCCACCTCACCGACCTCGGCGACACCGCGCTGCTGCCCGGCCTGGTCGACACCCACGTGCACGTCAACGAGCCCGGCCGCACCGAGTGGGAGGGCTTCGCCACCGCCACCAAGGCGGCCGCCACCGGCGGTGTCACCACCATCATCGACATGCCGCTCAACTCCATCCCGCCGACCACCACGGTCGAGGGCCTGGAGGCCAAGCGGAAGATCGCCGAGGGCCAGGCCTGGGTCGACCTCGGCTTCTGGGGCGGGGCGATCCCCGGCAACGTGGCCGACCTCGAACCGCTGCACCGCGAGGGCGTGTTCGGCTTCAAGAGCTTCCTCGCCCCCTCCGGGGTGGACGAGTTCCCGCACGTCGAGCAGGAGGACCTGGAGGCCGCGCTGGCCGAGCAGGCCCGGATCGGCGCGCTGGCCATCATCCACGCCGAGGACCCGGCCGTGCTGGACGCCGCCCCGCAGCACCCGGGCGTGCACTACCGCGACTTCCTGGCCTCCCGGCCCGACGACGCCGAGGCCGCCGCCGTGGCCCGGCTGCTCGACACGGCCCGCCGCACCGGCGCCCGCGTCCACATCCTGCACGTCTCCTCCGCCGCCGTGCTGCCGCTGCTGCGCCAGGCCCGCGAGGACGGCGTCCGGGTGACCGCCGAGACCTGCCCGCACTACCTCACCCTCGCGGCCGAGGAGGTGCCGGACGGCGACACCGCCTTCAAGTGCTGCCCGCCGATCCGCGACGAGTCCAACCGGGACCAGCTCTGGGCGGCGCTGGCGGCCGGCGAGTTCATCGCCGTGGTCTCCGACCACTCGCCCTCCACCCCGGACCTGAAGCTCCTTCAGCGCTACGGCGGCAGCGGCGACTTCGCCGCCGCCTGGGGCGGCATCGCCTCCCTCCAGCTCGGCCTGCCGGCCGTCTGGACCGAGGCCCGCCGCCGCGGCCACACCCTGACGGACCTGGTCCGCTGGATGAGCAGCGGCCCCGCCGAGCTGGCGGGCCTGACCGGCACCAAGGGCGCCATCGCCGTCGGGAACGACGCCGACCTGGTGGCCTTCGACCCGGACGCCGAGTTCGCCGTGGTCGCCGAGGACCTCCACCACCGCAACCCCGTGACGCCGTACGCGGGCAAGACCCTGAGCGGCTCCGTCCGCACCACCTGGCTCCGCGGCCGGGTGATCGACGTCGAGGCCGCGCCGTTCGGCCGTCAGATCCGCAACAACGAAGAAGGAGACCTCAGTTGAGCACCGGTCAGACCCCGAGCGCTCCGTTCACCGAGCTGGTCAACCTGGCCTCGCGCCTGCTGGGCGCCGGCGTGGTCGACACCAACGAGGACACCTTCGCCGACGCGGAGAACCTGCTGGTCGCCAAGCCCGCCGAGTTCCGCCCGCACACCTTCGGCCACAAGGGCCAGATCATGGACGGCTGGGAGTCCAAGCGCCGCCGCGGCGTCTCGGCCGAGCAGCCGCACCCCACCGACGAGGACCACGACTGGGCGGTCGTCCGGCTCGGCGTCCCCGGCCGGATCCACGGCGTGATCGTGGACACCGCCTTCTTCACCGGCAACTACCCGGAGACCGGCTCCGTCCAGGGCGCCTCCGTCCCCGGCCACCCCTCGCCCGAGGAGCTGGCCGCCGCCGAGTGGACCGACCTGGTGCCGCGCACCGCCCTCCAGGGCAACACCGCCCACGAGTTCGAGGTCACCGACCCGACCCGCTACACCCACGTCCGGCTGAACATCTGGCCCGACGGCGGCGTGGCCCGCCTGCGGGTGCACGGCGAGGTGCTGCCCGACCCGCGCGAGCTGGACGGTCTCAGCTTCGACCTGGCCGCCCAGGAGTTCGGCGGCGTGGCCGAGGCCGCCTCGGACCGCTACTTCTCGTCCCCGCACAACCTGAACGCTCCCGGTCGCGCCTCCGTCATGGGCGACGGTTGGGAGACCCGGCGTCGGCGCGACAAGGCCAACGACTGGGTACAGATCGCCCTGGCCGGGGGCGGCGAGGTCCTGGCGGCGGAGGTGGACACCTCCTACTTCGTCGCCAACGCCCCTGGCTGGGCCGACCTGGTCGGCTACGACGCCTCCACCGGCGGCGACCCGTCCACCGACGCGGACGGCTGGTTCGAGCTGCTGCCCCGCACCCGCCTCCAGCCCGACACCCGGCACCGCTTCCGGCTCGCCGCCGGACGCAACGCCACCCACGTGCGGATCAACGTCTACCCGGACGGCGGCCTGGCCCGCCTGCGCCTCACCGGCAAGCTCACCGAGGCCGGCCGCGCCGCCCTCGCGCTCCGCTGGTTCAACGCCGTCCCCGCCGCCGAGGCCGAGCAGGCCCTCGCCGAGGCCGGCCTCACCCCGGCGGAGGCCACCGCGCTGACCGCCGCCCGCCCGCTCGCGGACGCCGCCGCGACCACCGCCGCCGTCGCTGCCCTGCAGCCGACCGACGGCCCCGACGGCGAGCAGTCCTCCCGCCGCCGCTCGGCCATCTGGCGCCTGCTCGGCGTCTAGCACGAAGGTGCGCCCCGTCAGGGGCGCGAGCCTCTGCTGATCTGCGGCTCCGCCGCGGGGCGCGCCCAGCCACCCACGGCCCGCACTTCCGCTCCCGCCTGTCGTTGCCGCCCCGCAAAACACCTCGCACCGCTGCTACTTGAAGGACCCTCATGTCGAAGATCCTCACCACCGAGTCCGGCGCCCCGGTCGCCGACAACCAGAACTCCGCCTCCGCCGGCGAGTACGGCCCGCTGCTGATCCAGGACCAGCAGCTGCTGGAGAAGCTGGCCCGCTTCAACCGCGAGCGCATCCCGGAGCGCGTCGTGCACGCCCGCGGCTCCGGCGCCTACGGCTACTTCGAGGTCACCGACGAGGTCTCGCAGTACACCAAGGCCGACTTCCTCTCGGCCGTCGGCCAGCGGACCGAGGTCTTCCTCCGCTTCTCCACCGTCGCCGGCGCCCTCGGCTCCTCGGACGCCGTCCGCGACCCCCGCGGCTTCGCGCTGAAGTTCTACACCCGCGAGGGCAACTACGACCTGGTCGGCAACAACACCCCGGTGTTCTTCATCAAGGACCCGATCAAGTTCCCCGACTTCATCCACTCGCAGAAGCGCGACCCGTACACCGGCATCCAGGAAGCCGACAACGTCTGGGACTTCTGGGCCCACTCGCCGGCCTCCACCCACCAGATCACCTGGCTGTTCGGCGACCGCGGCATCCCGGCCTCGTACCGCCACATGAACGGCTACGGCTCGCACACCTACCAGTGGACCAACGAGCAGGGCGAGTCCTTCTGGGTCAAGTACCACTTCAAGACCAACCAGGGCATCCGCTCCCTCGACGGCGGCCAGTCCGCCGAGGTGCTCGGCGCCGACGCCGACTCGCACCAGCGCGACCTGCACCAGGCCATCGAGCGGGGCGTCTTCCCGTCCTGGACCCTGTACGTGCAGCTGATGCCGGTGGCCGAGGCCGCCGACTACCGCTTCAACCCCTTCGACCTGACCAAGGTCTGGCCGCACGCGGACTACCCGCTGGTCAAGGTCGGCCGCCTGGTGCTGAACCGGAACCCCGACAACGTCTTCGCCGAGGTCGAGCAGTCCGCGTTCTCGCCGAACAACTTCGTGCCGGGCATCGGCGCCTCCCCGGACAAGATGCTCCAGGGCCGCCTGTTCGCCTACGCGGACGCCCAGCGCTACCGCCTCGGCGTCAACCACACCCTGCTCGCGGTCAACGCCCCCAAGGCCACCACCGCGCAGAACTACGGCCAGGACGGCTTCTCCGCCGTGGCCCGCAACGGCAAGGACGCCAAGAACTACGAGCCCAACTCGTACGACGGCCCGTCCCAGACCGACGCCCCGCTGGCCGCCCCCGTCGCGGTCACCGGCCACACCGGCACCTACGTGACGCCGCAGCACACCAAGGACGACGACTTCTTCCAGGCCGGTGAGCTCTACCGCCTGATGTCGGCCGGCGAGAAGACCCGCCTGATCGACAACATCGCGGGCTTCCTCTCCCAGGTCTCCCGCGACGACGTCGTCGAGAAGAACCTCGCCCACTTCCACGCGGCCGACGAGGAGTACGGCGCCCGCCTGGAGGCCGCCGTCACCAAGCTCCGCGCGGGCAACGACAACTGACCCACCCGTACCACCTGACCCACCCTCACGGGCCGGGTCCCTCCCCTCTCGGGCAGTGGGGGGAGGGACCCGGCCCGCAGGGCGTTCGAGGGGAACACGGGTGCGAGGATGGGGGTCATGGTCGGTTATGCGGTGTGCTTCCTGCTCGGACTGGTGCTGGGTGTGGCCGGCCTGAAGGTCCGTCAACGCCGGTCGGCGATGCCCCGGCCGTCGACGGACGGACCACCGTTCGGGGAACTGCCCGTCGCGGTGCGCGAGTCGGTGACCCTCTTCGGGGAGGAGCTGGCCGTCCTGGACCTCGGCGTCGACGTGGTGGATGCGCCCCCGGCCGTCCTGGAGGAGTACCGGGCCGCGTTGGCGGCGTACGACCGGGCCGGCGCGGCCCGTACGGAACCCGACGCGCTGGCCGCCCTGCGCGACGGCCGGGCAGCCGTGATCCGGCTCGCGGCCCGGCGCGACGGGCGGCCCGTCCCGATCGACGCGCTCCCGCCGATCGCCGCCCTCGACCGTCCGCCGGTGGCGGTCGGCACCGGCGAGCGCCACGTGGCGACGGGGTCCGGGCCCGGGACGGTCGAGGTGCTCATCGACCGCCACGAGCCGGGCGGTGTCACCCTCGCGGAGATCGAGGCCGTCGGCGACGGCCACTTCGTCGTCGAGCTCGTGACGCGGACCGAGGACCTGGTCGGCACCGGGGCCACGCTGCTCTCGGTGATCGACGACTACCGCGGCCGGCGTCTCGTTCCGGCGGAGGCCACCCATCTGCGCGTCACGGTGAACTCCCACCGCGAGGACTACCGCTGGTCGATCCGGATCGTGCCGCCGGCGGACGCGACCGCGCTCGCGCCCGAACACCGCGGCCGGCACGACGACGTGCTCCGCCACGATGGCGGCCCCGCGGTGGTGACGGTCCAGTTCCAGGGCGAAGGGCGCTGGGACGTCGACTACCTGTGCGAGTGCCTCCGCCGGTTTCCCGGGTGCGACTGCCCCCACCCGGCTTGGCCCGCGGACACACCTGGTGACTGGTCCTACTCGGCGCACGGCTCCGGTGACGGACGCCGCCCGATGCGACTGCCCCGGCCCGGCTACCTGATCGTCAGACAGGACGAGGGCCGTTCCTCCTGGTACCTGACCACCCGTCCGGTGGACGTCGTGCCCCCGCGCCCCGCTGCCGGACCGGGTGCAACCTTCGACCCGGGTCGGAGCGTATAGAGCGTGGACCATGAACGAGGGGGAGCACGTGAAGTACGTTCGGGCGGCCGAGGTGGCCGTGGTGATGGGCAGTGTGCTGGTGCTGGGGACGGCGTGCAGCGGCGGTGGTGCGGGGGAGCCGGCTCCGGTGGTCGCCTCCGGGGCGGCGAGCCCGTCCGCTGAGGTGCTGCCGAAGAGCTCGGCGGCGGTGCTGCGGGTGAGTCCGGCGAACGGGGCCAAGGACGTCCGGCTGGACGGGGCGCTCAAGGTCGAGGTGGACGGCGGGACGCTGTCCGAGGTGGTGGTGACGGACAAGGACGGGAAGAAGGTCGCCGGCTCCACCACCGCGGACGGCCGTGGGTGGACGCCGGAGGGAGGCCTGGTGGCCGGCACCGGATACACCGTCAGCGCCCAGGCCAAGGACGGGCAGGGGCTGGTGTCGGCGGTGAGCAGCAGCTTCACCACGCTGGTGCCCGCGGGCAAGGTGTCGGTCAGGGACAACATCGGCAACGGCGAGACCTACGGCGTCGGGATGATCGTCTCGGTGAACTTCGGCAAGCAGGTGAAGGACAAGGAGGCCGTCCGGAAGGCGGTCACCGTGCAGGGCAGCGACGGCACCGTCGCCCGCGGCCACTGGCTGGAGGACGACACCCGGCTGGACTTCCGGCCGGAGGACTACTGGAAGCCGGGCACCAAGGTCACCGTCAGGCACCACCTGAAGAGCATCGAGATCGCCCCCGGCCTGTACGGCGACAAGGACGCCGAGGAGACCTTCACCGTCGGGGAGAAGCGGATCAGCACGGTGGACGCCAAGACCCACCGGATGACCGTCACCACGGCGGCCGGCTCCCGGGAGGTCCGGATCTCGGCGGGCAGCGACGACAACCCGTCCTGGAACGGCAAGATGGTCATCTTCTCCAAGGAGCGGGTGACCCGGATGAACTCGGCCACCGTCCCCGGCGTCAGGGGCGAGCCGTACGACCTGGCAGCCGTCCCGCACGCCATGAAGCTGACGGACAGCGGCACCTACGTGCACGGCAACTCCTGGAACCCGAACATCGGCCGGGGGAACTACAGCCACGGCTGCGTCGGCCTGTTCGACACGGAGAGCGGCAGCAAGACCTCCGACGCGGGCAAGTTCTACGAGGAGTCCCGGATCGGCGACGTGGTCGAGATCGTCAACTCCAAGGGCGAGACGGTCGAGCCGGAGAACGGCCTGAGCGGCTGGACCGTCCCGTGGAGCAAGTGGTAGCAAGCGCTCACAGCAGCCGCAGGCGCTGGGCGGCGACGCCGATCCGGACGGTCTGGCCCCAGCCGAGGCTGAGGGTGTCGGCCTCGACGCCGTCGCCGAAGGCGACCAGCTCGTCCGACTCGACGGTCAGGGACAGGGACTGACCCTCCGTCAGCAGGCCCTGGACCTGGGAGGTGCCGGTGGTCGGCGAGGGCCAGGCCTCCCGGACGAACCAGGCCAGGCCCGCCGCGTCCGGCCCCGGCAGCGGGAGGGTGCTGCGGCTGGCCTGCCAGACCGACCGGCACCACCCCGTCGCTCCCGTCCCGGTGCCGACCAGCACGCCCGAGGAGGCCTGCGCCTCCTCGGGCGCCTCCGGGGCGGCCAGCCGGTAGCGGGCCGTCTGGTGGCCCCGCTGGCCGAGGTAGACCTCGTTGAGGGCCAGCAGCCGCTGGGTGTCGTCGGCCACCGCCTCCACCATGGTGCGCTGCTCCAGGCGGCGGTCGGCCCCCGCTCCGACCGCCGCCCGCAGCAACGGCCCGGCCCGCTCCGGGCGGTGGCGGACCAGCACGCCCGGGTTGCGGCCCGGATCGGCGTCCACCCCGATCACCGGCTGCCCGGTCAGGTACTTGGCGGTGTTGGCCACCAGCCCGTCCTGGCCGACCACGACCACCACGTCCTCGGGCGTGAAGAGGAAGCGGTCCAGGTCGGCCCGCTCCACCCGGCTGCGCCGCCAGTCCAGCGGGACGGCCGCCGAGACCTCGGCCAGCGCGGCGGCCGTCCGGTCGTGCCGCCGCTCCGCCTCGGCCAGTGAACGGCCGCGCGAGGCGAGGAAGAAGGAGGCCTGCCCGCGCGAGCCGTGCCGGGCGAGCAGCTCCTCGTACTCGGTGCGGCGGTGCACCAGCACCACCCGGGGGGTGAGCGTCACGACGACTGCCCGCCGCCCAGCTTGGTCAGCAGCCCGGTCAGCACGTCCGGGGTCAGGGTGACGCTGTCGATCTTCGGCAGGTGCTCGGCCAGCCGGATCAGCGCCAGCGCCTTGAGCACCTCGGGCCCGGCCTGCTGGTGCGCCGCCAGCCAGGCCGCCTCGCCGGCCGCCCGGGCCTCGCCGAGTGCCCGGTCGCTCTCGGCCTTGGCGGTGGCCAGGATGGTGGCGGCCTCCGCCTCGGCCGCGGCCAGCCGGGTGCGGCGGACCGCCTCGGCCTCGGCCCGGATGCCGTCGTCGGCGGCCGCCTGCTCGGCCTGGCGGCGGGCGTTGGCGCCCTGCTGCTGGATCAACTCCTCCTCGCGGCGGGCCAGTTCGATCTGGTTGGCGAGCTCGTTCTCGGCGATCGCGCGCTCCCGCTCGACCGCGACGGCGCGCCGCTCGTAGGTGGCCCGGTCGGCCTCCTGCTGGACCTGCTCGCGGGCGGGGGTGCGCAGGGCCCGCTCCAGCTCGGCCTCGGGGCGCAGGGCGGTGATCCGGACCGCGATCACCGCGAGCCCGGTCTCGGCGAGGCGCTGGTCGCCGCCCAGTCCCTCGCCGATCCGCTGGCGGAGCAGGGTGATGCCGTCGGCCAGCGCGGCGGCCAGGGTGGTGCGGGCGATCAGCTCCAGGGCGTGTTGCTGGGCGGTCTCGGTGAGCAACCCGCCGATCTGGTCGAGCGGTTCGCCCCGCCAGCGGCCGGTGGCCAGGTCGATGCCGAAGTCCACCCGGGTGGCCGCGACCGCCGGGTCGGTGATCCGGTAGGTGACGGTGGCCTGCACGGTGAGGTCCTGGAAGTCGGCCGTGCGGGCGTGGAAGAGCAGGGTCAACTCGCGGTCGTCCGCCGGTACTTCGGAGATGCTGGCGGCCAGCGGGCGGAACCAGTAGGCCAGGCCGGCGCCCTCCCGGCGCAGCTTGCCGCGCTCCAGGTGCCGGACGTACGAGGTGGGTGCGGCCCGCAGGTGCCGGTAGCCGAACCGCCGAGTGATGTCTGCCATGTCCCTCTCCTTTATCGTCATGAAGACGATAATCCCGGCTGATCCTTCTCGTCAAGATGACGAGATGATCATCCGCCCGAGCTGACGGACCTGGTGACGACCTGTCGGGCAATCCCGCCGGTGGTCCGTTCTCGAACGCTCCCTGGGGATACGCTGGGAGCGGCAGGTGCGTACGGAGGGGGTCGCCATGTCGGTGCGGGGATTGCCGGTCTCGGCCGGGCCGTTCGGAGTGCTGCGGCGGGCGCTGCGGGTGCTGGAGGCGGTGGACCGCCATCCCGGTGGTGTGCCCGAGGCGGCCCTGGCGCGCGAGCTGGGCATACCGCTGCCCGCCGTCCGGGAGCTGGCCGAGGCGCTCGAACTCGAGGGCTACCTGGCCCGGGTGGACGGGGTCTGGACGCTCGGCGGCGCGGTCGCGGTGCTCGGGCAGCACAACCGAGAGCAGCTGGTGCGGGCCCGGCTGGAGCAGCGGCTGGGCGAACTGCGCGACGAGCTGGGCGCCGCCGTCTACTTCAGCCGCTACCACGACGGCGAGCTCTCGGTGGAGGCGGTGGCCGCCGGCGACCACGCCCCCGCCGTGCTGGAGTGGGTGGACTTCCGGGCCACCGCGCACGCCAGTGCGATCGGCAAGTGCCTGCTCGGCCAGCTCGACCACGACGGGCGCCGGGACCACCTCGCCCGCCACCCCGCCGCCCGGCTGACCGCCCGCACCATCACCGACCAGCAGCAGCTGATGCACCGTCTGGAGCGCCAGCCCGCCACCGTCCCGGTGCTGGACATCCAGGAGTACTCGCTCGGCACGGTCTGCGCCGCCGTCCCGGTCTCGGCCGGCACCACGGTCGGCTGCCTGGCCACCTCGCTGCCGGTCGAGCAGGCCCACCGGCTGCGCGCTGCGGCCGAGTTGCTCGCCGACCGGGCGGCGCCGCTGATGCTGGCGATGGCGGTCTGACCGCCTCCGCGTCCCCCGCTCGACGGCGGATTCCCTCGTTCGGGTGCAATGGCGGGCCGTAGGCCGTTCGGGATCATCCTGCGCCCGGCGGAGCTGGATACTGGGTCGGCGGCCAGGCCAAGATCACCGGCCGCGACTCCCCCTTCGCTCCGAGAGGTGCTCCGCCATGCCCACTTCCGAGGCCACCGACCGCGTCGGACTCGTGTTCTCGCTCTTCGACGTCGACGGCAACGGCGTCCTGGAGCCGGACGACTTCGACCTGATGACCCGCCGGGTCGCCGAGGCGCTGCCGCAGGCCGGTGCCGCCGCGAAGGACCGGCTGGCCGCCGCGCTGGACCGCTACTGGGACACCCTGGTCAGCGAGTTGGACGTGGACGGCGACGGCCGGATCAGCCCCGAGGAGTTCCGGGCCGTGGTGCTCGACCCCGAGCGCTTCGACGCCGTGGTGGACGAGTTCGCCGAGGCGCTGGCCGGCCTGGCCGACCCGGACGGCGACCAGCTGGTCACCCGGCCGGACTTCCTGGCCGTGATGACCGCGATCGGCTTCGAACTCCCCAACATCGAGGCGCTGTTCGACGCCCTCGGCCCGGTGGACGGCGACCGGGTGGAGGTGCCGGTCTGGGCCGAGGCGATCCGCGACTACTACCGGCCCGAGAAGGCCGGCATCGCGGGCGACCGCCTCCTCTCCGGCGCGGCGGCCCGGTGAGCGCGATCGTCCGCCAGGCGGGTGCCCCGGCCGCGACCGACTCCGTGACCGGGCCCGCGCCCGTGATCGGGCTCGCGGTCGGCCGGGGCACCGGTCCCGAGCTCGCCACCGTCTTCGAGCGGGTGCTGGCCGCGCTCACCGAGGGGCACCCGGGCGGGGTGGAGCTGGTCCGCTCCGACCGCCTCTACCACTCGTACGTCTCGCTGCGCGGCGCGGGCGACCCGGCCGAGATCCAGCGGCTGACCGCGCGGGACGCCGAGCACTACGAGGAGTTCTGCCGCGGCCTGGCGGCCCGGGGCGCCACCGCGGTCTTCCGCACCGCGATCAACGCCCAGTCGCTCTACCTGGTGCGCCGGCAGCTGCGGGCCGTCAAGGTCGACCTGCTGCGGGAAGGAGGAACGTCACTGCTGCTGGTCCGCGACCAGGCCCAGGGCTTCTACACCGGGGAGAACGAGCACGCTCCGGGCCGGCTCACCCGCACCCTGACCTTCAGTCAGGAGCTCACCGAGGCGGTGATCGAGCACGCGCTGGAGCGGGCCCGCCGGGAGTGGCCGGACGGGCGGATCGACCGGATCGTGATGGCCTACAAGTTCCACCTGCTGGACGGGGCCTTTGACCGCTGGGTGGCCGGTGCGGCCGAGCGGCTGGCCGTGCCGATCGAGGTCTACCAGCCCGACACCGTCAACCGGAACCTGATCGCCCACGGCCTCCCGGAGCGCACCCTGCTGATCGCGGGCAACGAGTGGGCCGACATCATGCACGTCGTGCTGCTGGACCGCTTCGGCTCCGAGCGCCAGGAGAATCGTTGCACCGAGAACGTCTGCCTGGACCGGGGCGTGGCCGGCCTGGTCGAGTACCAGACGGTGCACGGCTCCGCCGACGACCTGGCGGGCCGTGACCTGGTCAACCCGGTGGCCACCGTCCGGGCCGCCGCCCTGGTCGCCGAGCGGCACGTGGGCGTCGCGGGGGCGGTGGAGCGGGTCGAGACCGCCCTGGCCGAGCTGGAGCGGGACGGGGTGGCCACCGCCGACCTGGGCGGGCGGCACTCCACCACCGAGGTCGCGTACGCGCTGCTCGCGCGGCTGGCCCGTACCCCGGCCCTGGCGCGGAACGCATGACGGACACTCAGGCCGTCGCCCCCGTGGGCCCGGCCACCGTCACCGGGTCGGCGACCGCGCTGGTGGTGGTGGACCTGCAGAACGACTTCTGCGTGGGCCCGCTCGCCACCGCCCGGTTCGCCGGGGACCCGGCGGTCCTGGAGCGGGTGGCGGAGGGCTGCGAGCGGGCGGTGGCCGAGGCCCGGCGGCGGGGTCTGGAGGTGGTGTTCGTCCGCTTCCTCGGCGACCCCGCCCACCAGGGCCCCGCCTGGCGGGCCCGCGACCTGCGCCGGGGGCGGCCGCCGAAGTGCGCGGAGGGGAGTTGGGGCGCGGAGTTCCACCGGGTCTCGCCCGGTCCGGAGGAGCGGGTCTTCACCAAACGGGCCTGCTTCGACGCCTTCCTGGCCGAGGGCTTCGAGCGGCACCTGCGGGCCCGGGGGATCGGCCACCTGGTGCTGGCCGGGCTGTTCGCCGACGTCTGCGTGGACTCCACGGCCCGCACCGCCTTCCAGAAGGGCCACCACATCACCGTGCTGACGGACTGCACCACCTCGCTCCACCTCCCGTACGAGCAGGTGCTGCGCTTCGCGGCCACGCTGTACGGCGCCCGGACCCTGTCCGGGACGGATCCGGCGGCCTGGGCGGCGCCGGCGGCCTGGGCGGCGCCGGAGCCGCAGGGGGTGCGGGCATGAGCGGCCTGCTGACGCGGGGTCAGGGCGGGGTGGCCGTCGGGGTGGGCCGCACCGCCCTGCTGGTGGCGGCGGCCCGGGCCGTCGAGACCCACCGCCCGGACGCCTTGGCCCGCGACCCGCTGGCCGAGCACTTCGTCCGCGCGGCGGCGGCGGACCGGGCCGACCCGGCCGACTGGCCGGTCCGTCCCGGCCAGGTCCCCGGCGGCGACGCCGATCCGCTCTGGGGCCGGCTCGGCCGCTACTTCGGCCTGCGCACCCGGGCTCTGGACGACCACCTGCTCCGGTCCGCCCGGGAGCTCGGCGTCCGGCAGGTGGTGCTGCTCGGCGCGGGCCTGGACACCAGGGCCTACCGGCTGGACTGGCCGGCCGGCTGCGTGGTCCACGAGCTGGACACCGAGCCGGTGCTGGCGTTCAAGCAGCAGGTGCTGGACGGCACCGGCGCGCGGCCCGTGGCGGAGCGCCGGACGGTCGCGGCCGACCTGCGCGGGGACTGGGCCGCGGCGCTCGCCGCCACGGGCTTCGACCCGGCCCGGCCGACCGCCTGGCTGGCCGAGGGGCTGCTGCTCTACCTGCCCGCCGAGGCCGAGCGCCGTCTGGTCGCCCGCCTGGACGGGCTGAGCGCCCCGGGCAGCACCCTGGCCTACGAGGTGAAGGAGGTGGACGCGGAGTCCCCGGCGATCCGCTCCTCCCCGGTGTACGCCGCCGCCCGCGAGCGGCTCGGCATCGACCTGGTGGCGCTGTTCGCCACCGGCAGCCGCCCGGACTCGGCCGCCGGACTCGCCGCCCGGGGCTGGACGGTGACGGTGCGCAGCCCGTACGAGTTCACCGCACTGCACGGCCGCGGCCCGCTGCCCGAGCCGGACGACGCGCTGGCGGCCAACCGCTGGGTGTTCGCCGAGCGGCCCGGGGCGGTCGGGCCGGTGGCCTGACGGGTGCTCAGCGGTCCTGCGGGTACCACCAGCGCGCCTTGTAGAAGCGCAGTCCGGCCAGCTCGCGGCGGCTGTCCGGCCGGTGGAGCGCCAGGGTCGAGCTGCACCAGGGGCAGGCGGCGTCCGGGTCGGGGGAGACGGTCATCACCTGGCCGGTGACGGGGTCGTCGTCCACGCTCTTGACCGGCGCCCCGTTCTCCGCGCGGGGGAAGGGCGTGAAGGAGTCGTCGGCCGGGTCGTACTGCCAGACCCGGTCCCGGGCGGCGACCCAGAGCCGCCCCGGCGCGCCCGCCGCCGGAGCCAGGTCGTGGCCGCCGGGGCCTGGCAGCGGGACGGTCCGGACGGTGGTGAGGGTCGGGGCGGCCGGGGTGCCGCCGGGGCGCAGGGCCGTCAACTCGGTGCTGCCGAGGGCCCAGAGCAGCCCGCGCGCGCCGTCCCAGTGCACCCCGTGCGCCCCGGGGAGCGGGTGCCAGGTGTAGTGGTCGCTGTGCGGGCCCTGCGAGGCGGTGTAGAGGCGGAGCTGGCCGGCGGCGCTGGAGACCACCGCGACGTTCCCGTCCGGGAGGAGCTCGATGCTGTGCGGGTTGCCCGTTCCGGTGTCCACGGCCCAGCGGACGGTGCGGGAGCGCTGCTCGACCACGGCGGCCAGGCCGCCCGAGGCGGTGGCGAGCAGGTAGCGGTGGCCGTGCCAACGGCGGGCCTTGGCCTCGGTGAGACCCCAGGCGGAGGCGCGCAGGGCGGTCAGCCCCGGGTCCCGCTCGGGGCTCCAGGTCCAGATCACCGGCGGGCGGCGCTCGCCGAGCTGCGGCAGCGGTCCGGCCATGACCAGGACGGAGCCGGAGAGCTGGTCGGTCACCGCGATCGGCGTGACGGCGGGGTGGGAGGCGTGGGCCTCGGTGGCGCCGGTGGCCACCGAGACGCACAGGGCCAGGGCGAGGAGCGAACGGGGCGGGCGGCGAAGGCTGCTCACGATTCGTCAGGTTAACCGTTGATAGGTGATCGTCCGGGGCGGAATCGCCGGTGCGGCGGCGCAGGTCGGGGCGTCACCCGAAAGCTATTAGACACGTTGTCGATAAGAATGGTCGAAACCCTTGTGGGCCGCCATACCCGCGAGTAGTTTGCCTGGGGTCGAGCCGTCGTCACCCCTCGTCCACCCGCCGGTCAGGAGGCCCCCGTGTCCCGTCCCGCTGTGCCCCCCGCCGTCCACGACTCCCTGGTGCTGGAGCCCCGCGACGTCCACTTCGACTGGGCCGCACTGCCGCTGCACTGGATCCCCGACGAGCCGATGGCCACCCACACGGTGAACGTGCTGCACCTGCTGCTCCCCGAGGGCGAGCGCTGGTTCGTCGAGGTCTTCAAGGACGCCCTGCCGCTGATCACCGACGACCAGCTGCGCGAGGAGGTGCTCGGCTTCATCGGCCAGGAGGCCATCCACGCGGAGGCCCACCAGGAGGTGCTGGACCACCTGCTCGGCCAGGGTCTCGACCCGCGCCCGTACGTGCGCCAGGTGACCTGGCTGTTCCACCGGATCCTCGGGCCCCGGGACGGCCAGTCCCCGCTCCAGCAGCGCGAGTACCTGATCGAGCGGGTCGCCTTCGTCGCGGCGATCGAGCACTTCACCGCCTTCCTCGGCAACTGGGTGCTCAACTCCCCGGGTCTGGACCGGGCCAAGGCCGACCCCACCATGCTCGACCTGCTGCGCTGGCACGGCGCGGAGGAGGTGGAGCACCGCAGCGTGGCCTACGACCTGATGGTCCACCTGGACCCGGGCTACCTGCGCCGCCTGCGCGGCATGGCCATCGCCGGGCCCACCCTGGTCCACCTGTGGGTGCGGGGCGTCCGCTTCCTGCTGGCCGCCGACCCCTCGCTGCGCGGCTCCGTCCGGCCCACCTGGCGGGAGGCGCAGCAGATCGCCCGGCGCGGCCTGCTCCCCGAGCCCGCGAAGGCGTTCCGCTCGGCGCTGCGCTACTTCCGCCCGAAGTACCACCCCACCCAGGAGGGCTCCTCCTCCCAGGCCCTCGCCTACCTGGCCGCCTCCCCGGCCGCCCGCGCCGCCGCCACCCACTGACGGGCGGCCCGACCGGCACAGCCGGGGGCCGGTCGGGTTTCACCCGCGCCGGGCCGCCGGTCGAGAGCGCCCTGACGGGCGGTCAGACCGAGCGGACACGGGAAGGAGTCCCGGCCGCCGCATCCGCTCCGGCAGCCCGTGGCCACGGCCGGCGCCGTGCCGCAGGCGGCCGCTGCGGACGCGGCACGGCCGACACCGGTCACCGGGGCACCGGTACCGGCCCGCCGCGGCCGGCGGAGCCGCAGGTGCGGTACTCGCCGGCCAGCCAGCACCGCCCTGCCTGTCCGCTTGCCTGCTCGCCCGCTCGTCCGTCCGCCCGCCCCCGCTCGTCCGTCCGTCCGCCCCACCCCCACCCCACGCCCCGCCGTTCCTGCACCGAGAGGATCCCGTCCGGATGGACCTGGACCTGCCGCCCGACCTCTACGGCCGTCCCCGGGCGGACCGGTACATGAGCCGGCTGACGGCCTTCGCCGACTGGCTCAACCCGCGGTTCGGCGGCCCCGGGCTGCGCCGCAACCCGCGCCGCCCCGCCGCCCGGCCGGTGCCGCCGCTCCAACTGGTGGTCGTCTCGCACCGGTTGATCGCCGACGGCGTGGCCGAGCTGCGCCTCGCCGACCCGGGCGGCTCCCCGCTGCCCGGCTGGCAGCCCGGCGCCCGGCTCGAACTCACCCTCCCCTCCGGCCTGGTGCGGCACTACTCGCTCTGCGGTGACCCGTCCGACCGCCGCTCCTACCGGATCGCGGTGCGCCGCATCCCCGGGGGCGGTGGCGGTTCGGTCGAGGTGCACGACGCGCTCCACCAGGGCGTCCGCCTCACCTCCCGCCGCCCGCGCAACGGCTTCGCCTTCTGCGCCGAGCCCACGGTGCTGCTGCTGGCCGGCGGCATCGGCATCACGCCGATCCTCCCGATGGCCCACCAGGCCGAACGCCTCGGCCTGGACTGGAGGTTGGTCTACGCGGGCCGCGACGAGGCCTCGATGCCCTTCCTCCCCGAGCTGCGTGCCCTGGCGGCCGACCGGGTCGAGGTGCTCACCGGCCCGCCCACCCCCACCGAGGAGCTGCTCGCCCGGGCCCGCCCCGGCTCCGCCGTCTACTGCTGCGGCCCGACCCCCATGCTGGCCGCCGTCCAGCGGGCGCTGGAGGCCTCCCCGGCCGCCTCGCTGCACTTCGAGCGCTTCGGCGCCGCCCCGGTCGTCGACGGGAAGCCCTTCACCGTCCGCCTCGGCGACGGCCCGGAGCTCCAGGTCCCCGCCGACCGCTCGGCACTCGACGTGCTGCGGGAGCAGAACCCCGCCCTGGCCTACTCCTGTCACCAGGGCTTCTGCGGCACCTGCCGACTGCGCGTCACCTCCGGCACCCCCGAACACCGGGACCGCCGCCTCACCCCCGAGGACCGCGAAGCCGGTGCCTTCCTGCCCTGCGTCTCCCGCGCCCCCGAGGGGGAGCACCTCACCCTGGAGGACCGATGAGCACCGGGACTTTCGGCTACACCGAGCAGGACCTCACCCGCTTCCGGGAGACCCAGCAGCTCGCCTACCACTGCGCCGAGCAGGTCGCGGCCTGGATCGAGCCGGGCGTGACGGAGCGTCAGGCCACCCTCAAGCTGCGCCAGTGCCTGGTGAAGGCGGGGGTGCAGGACTTCTTCCACGTCCCGTTCGCCTGGTTCGGCGACCGCACCGCCTTCCGCCACTTCCACACGCCGCTCCAGTTCTTCGCGGGCAAGCGCAAGCTCGAGGAGGGCATGCCGTACGTCCTCGACTGCGCGCCCGTGGTGGACGGCTACACCGCCGACATCGGTTACGGCGGCAAGGTCGGCGAGAACCCGATCTGGGACAAGCTGGCCGCCGACCTCCAGGTCTACCGGGAGCTGATCCTCCGTGAGGTGCGGGCCCGCAAGCCGCTGAACGAGGTCTACCAGGCCGTCGACGCCCAGATCGCCGCGCACGGCTACGACAACCGGCACAAGGTCTACCCGGGCCGGGTGATCGGCCACCAGGTGACCAGGAACACCGCCCGCGGCCCGGCCGGGGTCAACCTCTTCGGCTTCGGCGTGCGTACACTCCAGACGCTCGGCCGTGAGCTGATCAGCGAGCGGCTGCACGGCCGCTCGCCGCTCTGGGCCGACGGCCGCTCCTCCCGGCACGCGCCGACGCCGGGGATCTGGGCGGTGGAGCCGCACATCGGCTTCCGCGAGGTCGGCATCAAGTTCGAGGAACTGCTGGTGGTCACCGACGACGACGCCTACTGGCTCGACGACGACCTGCCGCACGTCCGCCGCTGGACCACCACCGAGGGGGCCGCCCGATGATCCGCCGCCGTACCGTCCACTCCCACGGCCTGCCGCTGGCCGTCTTCGAGCAGGGCGACCCGTCGCACCCGACCGTCATCCTGGTGCACGGCTACCCCGACACCCACGTGGTCTGGGACGACGTGGCCGCGGACCTGGCCGCCGACCACCACGTGGTGCGCTACGACGTGCGCGGGGCCGGCGAGTCCGGCGTCCCGGCCGACCGCGACGGGTACCGGCTGGAGCTGCTGGGCGCCGACCTGTTCGCCGTCGCGGACGCCGTCAGCCCCGACCGGCCGGTGCACGTGGTGGCCCACGACTGGGGCTCGGTGCAGTCCTGGGAGGCCGTCACCGAGCCCGGATCCGAGCAGCGGATCGCCTCCTACACCTCGATGTCCGGCCCCTGCCTGGACCACATGGGCTTCTGGATGCGCAAGCGCTTCCGCCGCCCGACGCCCCGTCACCTGCGCCAGCTGCTGGTGCAGGGCGCGCACTCCTGGTACATCACCGCCTTCCACCTGCCGCTGCTCGCCCCCGCCACCTGGCGGCTCTGGCTGGCCCGCGCCTGGCCGCGGGTGCTGCACGACCTGGAGGGCGTCAACCCGCGCCCCGGGCACCCGCAGCCCACCCTCAAGCAGGACGCGGTGCGCGGCATCGAGCTCTACCGGGCCAACATGCGCCCGGCCGTCCGCGCCCCGCGCGAGCGCTACACCGAGGTCCCCGTCCAGCTGCTCACCCTCGACCGGGACCACTACGTGGAGCCCTTCCTCTCCGAGGGCCTGGAGCACTGGGCGCCCAAGCTCACCCGGCGCACCGTGCACGGCACCCACTGGTCCGCCCTGCTGGAGCACGGCGCGGTCGTGGCCGGGCACGTGCGGGAGTTCACCGCCGCCGTCTCCGCCGGGCAGGACCGAGGCCCGGCCGTGCCCGGCGAACTGGTGGTGATCACCGGCGCGGGCAGCGGCATCGGCCGGGCCACCGCACTGGCCTTCGCCGCCGAGGGCGCCCGGGTGGTCGTCGCCGACCTCGACCTCGAATCCGCCGCCCGCACCGCCGAGCTGTGCACCCTGAGCGGCGGCACCGGCCACGCGTACCGGCTGGACGTCAGCGACGGCCCGGCCGTGGACGCCTTCGCCAAGCAGGTCGCCGCCGACCACGGCGTGCCGGACGTGCTGGTCAACAACGCCGGCATCGGCCACTCCGGCACCTTCCTGCAGACCACCGAGCAGGAGTGGCAGCGCGTCCTGGACGTCAACCTCTGGGGCGTCATCCACGGTTGTCGCGCCTTCGGCACCCTGATGGCCGAGCGCGGCCACGGCGGACACATCGTCAACCTGGCCTCGGCCGCCGCCTACCTGCCCTCCAAGGCGCTGGCCGCGTACGCCACCAGCAAGGCCGCGGTGAAGATGCTCTCCGACTGCCTGCGGGCCGAGCTGGCCTCCTCCGGCGTCGGCGTCTCGGCGATCTGCCCGGGCCTGGTCAACACCAACATCACCCGCACCTCCACCTTCTCGGCCACCACCGAGGCGGAGCAGTCGGCCAAGCAGGAGCGCGCCTCCAAGCTCTACGCCCGGCGCAACTTCCCGCCGGAGAAGGTGGCCGTCGAGATCCTCAAGGCCGTCCGCACCGGCAAGGCCGTCGTCCCGGTCACCCCGGAGGCCAAGGGCGCCTACCTGCTCAGCCGCTTCGCCCCCGGCCTGCTCCGGCTGGCCGCCCGGCTCAACGTGACCTGAGGCCCCGGCCCCGGGGACGCACCGGCCCCCGGCACGTACCGGCGCCCGGGACACACCCGGGACCCGCGCCTCATCCGCCCGGGACCGGCCCCACCGCAGACTGGGACGGACGTACGGCCCGGCCCCGCTCCGACGCACCGTCACCTCCGACGCACCGTCAGGGCGGGCCGGGCCCACCGCCGTCCAGCCAGCCGCTCCGGCGGCGAAGCGGAGGACCGAACCATGACCACCACACCCACCCCGCTGCCCGCCCTCCGGGTCACCGTGCACCTGGCCGCACCCGAGGACCGCTCCGGCGAACTGCTCGGCTACGGCCTGCTCGCCGCGCCCCGGACGGTGCTGGTGCCCAGCCCGCCGGCCGAGCTGGCCGACCCCTGGCAGCGGCTGTTCGTCCGGATCGCCGAGGTGCCGGACGGCGGCAGCGGGCCCGAGGGGGAGACCCCGCCCGAGGCGATCCGGGCCGGCGGCGTCTTCCTCACCGCGTACAAGGGCGAGGACTTCGACGTCTCGGCCGCCGTGCTCACCCTGGTCAGCGCCTCCCGTTACCGCAACGCGGTGGCCGTGCACACCCGGGCCCGGCTCGGCGAGGTGCTCCGCAGCCACCACGGCGACCTCTGGGAGACCTTCGCCGAGCTCGGCTACCCGGTGGCCCGCCCCGAGGTGGACCGGGGCCCGGGCGACTGGTGGTACGAGAAGGGCAACGACGCCCTGGAGTCCTTCCTCAACCCGATCTGCTGCGTGAGCTACTGCAAGCCCTGCGCCGCGGTCCGCTGAGCGGGGCGGCTGCCGTGCCCCTCTCCTGGCCGCGCTCGCCCCTGGTGCAGGACCTCGCCCTGGCGGTGGTCGCCACCTCCGCCGACGTGCTGTTCTGGGGCGGCCTGTTCTCCCCGGCCGCCACCGGCGGGGACCGGCTGCTGGTGCTGCTGCTGGCCCTGCCGGAGTTCGGCGGCCTGCTGCTGCGCCGGCGGCGGCCGGCCACCGCCTTCCTGCTGCTCTGGGCGCTGGCCACCGGCACCGCCGCGCTGACCCTGTACCAGGACACCTTCTACTTCACGCCCTACCTGGGCTTCCTGATCGCCCTCTTCACGGTGGCCGAGCGCAGCCGCCTCCCGGTCGCGGCCGGGGCCCTGCTGCTCAGCCTGGCCCCGATGGCGCTCAAGGTCCGCTACGTGGTCACCGACCAGTCGATGCCCGGCTACGAGCTGGCCGCGCTGGTCTCCACCCTGGTCTTCTACCTCTGGCTCACCAGCGCCGCCTGGGCCGTCGCCCGCTGGACCGGGGCCGACCGGGCCGCCGCCGAGCGCGACCGCGAGCAGCTGGAGCAGGCCCGCCGGGCCGTGGTGCAGGAACGCACCCTGATCGCCCGCGAGCTGCACGACGTGGTGGCCAACGCGGTGGCCGTGATGGTGATGCGCGCCGAGGCCGGGCGGGTCGCCGCCGCCGGCCCGTCCGCCGAGGCCTTCGGGCACATCGAGGAGGTCGGCCGCTCGGCGGTGGCGGAGCTGCGCCGGATGCTGCGGCTGCTGCGCTCCACCGGCCTGGTCGGCGAGGAGAGCCTCGACCGGCACGGCCTGGCCGACCTGGAGCGGCTGCTCGCCGAGGCCCGCCGCACCGGCCTGGACGTCGAGCTGCGTACCGACGGCGTCCCGGTGCCGCTGGCGGACAGTGTCGACATGACGGTTTATCGCCTGGTGCAGGAGGCCGTCACCAACATCGCCAAGCACGCCGGCCCCGGCACCCGCGCTACCGTCCGCCTCCGCTGGACCGACGCCCTCCGGGTCGAGGTCACCGACGACGGCGCCGGCCGCACCCCCGCCGCCCGCCAGGCCCTCTCCACCGGCCACGGCCTGCTCGGCCTGGCCGAACGCATCGCCGTCTTCGGCGGCGAACTCACCGCCGCCCCGTACCACTCCGGCTTCCGCATCACCGCCACCCTCCCACTGGGCTGACCCGGGCCGTCGCGCCGATACTGAGGTGAGATCGCTCTGCTTGGGAGGACGAGATGGCCACCGGAAGCGTCAAGAGCTACAACATGCACCACGGCTACGGCTACATCACCCCCGACGACGGCAGCCCCGAGCTCACCGTCTACCACGACTCGATCCTGGCCCCCGAACCGCACGAACTGACGGCCGGTCAGCACGTCGAGTACGACCCCACCATCCAGGAGTTCCGCCCGGTCGCCGAACGCGTCCGGATCACTGACTGAGGCGACGGAAGATCTCGGGCACCGGGGCAGGATTCGAACCTACGTCCACCCGGAAGTCGAGCCAGGCGCTCCACCGCAGAGCTTCCCGGTACCCGAGGCCCCGATCCTGGCCGTCCGGCCGCGCGGGGGTCAACCGATTTCCGCCCCCGCGGGCCGGAGCGGCCGCCCGGAGAACACCCCGGCCGAGCGGAGCAGCCCCGCCAGCAGCGGATCGGCCACCGTGACGCCGTGCACCAGCTCCGGGGTGGCGCGGAACGGCACCGCCTGCGACACCCGCCGCGCCCTGGTCCAGCCGGTGAACGAGGGCTCCACCCCGTGCCGGCGGCAGGCCTGCTCGACCAGCCACTGCGGGCAGTCCGCCTCGCCGCGCAGCACCAGCCAGGGCAGCGGGAGTTCGGCCCAGATGTCGGTGTCCGGATGCAGGCCCCGGCCGGACCGCCGGTGCCAGTAGGCGACGTCCGCGGCCACCAGCATCATCACCTTCCCCGGGCAGACCTTGGTGAGCACTTCCTGCGCGCCCATGGCCTCCAGCAGGGCGAACCAGGCGTTCCGGGCGGTCCGCCAGGCGCGGGCCGCTTGGTTCCAGCCTGTCGAGTCGTCACCGCGCCGCACGATCATCGTCTCGCGATCCACGTCCAGCCGTTCCCAGAGCGACTCCAGCTGCTCCGCGACCTCCAGCAGGATGGTGTACCAGTGGCCGAGCAGCCGACCCTTCTGGTGATCGGTCAGCCGCTCGAGGACCGCGAGGACGGGGTGGACGTGGGCCACGGCGAACCACTGCGCACGGGCCGGATCCAGCCGGTGGAACAGCGCGGAGGCCACCTCGTCGTAGGCCAACTGCTGCCCGTTGATGGTGAATTCACCACGCATGTTGGCCCGTGCCGTCAGGTACGCGATGAAGGCCGCGCTGTCCGGGTCGGCCGCGAAGAGCTCGTACGGCAGCCGGGCGGCCAGGCCGTTCTTGCCGATCAGGGTGATCTCCCGCTTGCGGATCTCGGTCACCAGCCGGATCAGCTTGGTCTCCATCCGGGCGAGCAGCCGGAAGCGCTTGTTGTACTGCCGCTTCGACAGCTCCCCGAGCCCCTCCTCGGCCCGGCCGGCCCGGTCCAGGCGGTCCTCCTGGAAGTCGCCGTACCCGAACTCCTTCCGGATCTCCTCCCCGGCCCGGCGGATCGCCGCCTCGACCGCCGACGGGTCGTCACCGGCCTCGGCGGGCAGTGCCTCAATCGTGGCGAACAGCTCTGCTGCGGTGGCGAGTTGGCGTTGCAGGCCGACCGGGCGGGCGAAGTCCTGGAGCATCGAGGTGTAGCCGTGCCAGAGCCTGTTCAGCGAGTGCTCGGTGGCCTTGGCGAGGGCGGCCGCGGTCCGTTCGTCGACGGCGCCGGGAGTCGAGTCGAGCAGTTCCCGGATCAGCTCGGCCACGTCCTCCGGCCGCCTGCGCCGGCCGAGGGAGGTGTGCAGCTCACGCAGGATCTCTTCGGTGCGGGCGGACATGCGCGCCAGGGTGGCACCGTACGGCCCGGGTACGCCAGCGGTTTTCCGGGGCCGCCGTAGACTCCCGGGCATGACCGAACCTGCCGACCCGACCGCCGTCGACCTCGCCGCCGTCGCCGCCGACCTCGCGCCCACCGGGGTGCTCCGCGCCTCGATCAACCTGGGCAATCCGGTGCTCGCGCACGGGACGCCGCAGGCGCCCGGCGGGGTCACGGTGGCGATCGCGCGGGAGGTGGGGGCGCGCCTGGGGCTGCCGGTGGAGCTGCTCTGCTTCGACGCGGCGCGGGACTCGTACCGGGCGATGGCGGACGGGCGGGCCGACCTCTGCTTCCTGGCGGTGGAGCCCGCCCGGGAGGCGGAGGTCGCCTTCACCGCGCCGTACGTGATCATCGAGGGGGTGTACGCGGTGCCGGAGGGCTCGGCGATCCGGGAGGTCGGCGAGGTCGACCGGGAGGGCGTGCGGATCGGGGTGAAGGAGGGCTCGGCGTACGACCTCTACCTCTCCCGGACGCTCCGTCGGGCGGCGGTGGTGAGGGGCGCGGAGGGCACGGCGGTCTTCGCGGCGGAGGGGCTGGAGGTGGCGGCCGGGATCCGGGAGCCGATGACCGCGTACGTCGCCGCCGAGCCCGGGCTGCGGCTGCTGGACGGCCGGTTCATGGAGATCCGGCAGGCGGTCGGCACCACCAAGGGGCGCTCGGACCGGACGGTCCGCCACCTCACCGAGCTGGTCGAGGAGTTGAAGGCGAGCGGCTTCGTGGCGGACGCGCTGCGCGACTCCGGACAGTCGGACGGGCTGGTTGCCCCCGCGCGGTGACCACCCCCTAGGCTGACCGGGCATGGAGATACCCACGGCACTCTGGTCCTTCGCCCTGGTGGTCGGGCTGCTGACCCTGACCCCCGGCCTCGACACCGCCCTCATCCTCCGCACCGCCGCCCTCGGCGCCCGGGCCCGCGCCTGGGGCGTGGTGGCCGGCATCGGCAGCGGCACGATGATCTGGGGCACCCTCAGCTCGCTGGGCATCAGCGCCCTGCTCACCGCCTCCCACCTCGCCTACGAGACGCTCCGCTGGGCGGGCGTCGCGTACCTGGTCTGGATGGGCGTCCAGATGCTCCGCAGCGCCGGCGGCCCGGCCGCCCCGGAGGACGACGGCGACCTGGGCACCGGCGGCTTCTGGGCCGGCTGGCAGCGCGGCACCCTGACCAACCTGCTCAACCCCAAGGTCGGCGTCTTCTACGTCGCCGTCCTGCCGCAGTTCATCCCGGCCGGGGTGCCGCACCTGCCGATGGGCGTGGCGCTCACCTCGATCCACGTCGCCGAGGGCCTGCTCTGGTCCGCCGTCCTGATCGCCTTCGCCCGGGCCCTGCGCACCTGGCTGCGCCGCCCCTCCGCCCGGCGGGTGCTCGACCGCGTCACCGGCACCGTGATCGTCGCCTTCGGCGCCCGGCTCGCGGTCACCGACTGACGGTCCCTCACCCGGCTTCGGGGTAAGGGCGCTCGTCGTCGCGGTGCTGGACGCCGCGTCCCGCGAGCCGCCACGACCGGCTGTGGGCGCTCAAGCCCCAGCCCCCGGACGTGGCCCGGGCCGCGGCGGTCCAGGCCGCGAACTGCGGCATCGCGTGCCCGAGCATCACCAGCCGGGCGGCGGTCCGGTAGGCGTCCGCGGTCGGGGCGATCCGGATCCGCAGGCAGCTCAGCGGGTCGAGACCCGAGTCGAGCGCCGGGACCCAGGCCACGTGCAGCAGGGTGCCGTCCTTCCACGGGCGGTCGTCGAACGCCAGGTCGACGGCCGCCGCCGGACCGACGCCCAAGGCGGCCCGGACGTCGTTCGGCCGGAGCGGCCAGGACAGGTGGCGAGGCAGGCGGCGGTTGCGTGCGGACATCCGCCCGAGAATGGCACGGCCCCCGGCGGAACGCGAGGTCGTTTATCCGCCGGTCCTCGGGCCGTCGAGCGGCCAGGCTGGTCGACATGACGACACTTCAGACCGCCAACGCCCTCCGGATCGACGCGATCGACCCCGCCACCTGCGAGCGGCTCCGGGAGCTGGACGACGCGGGCCGCCCGCCGGTCCTCTCCACCGACGAGACCGGCGGCGCCCCGCTCCGCTGCTGCCTCACCAAGGCCCGCCCCGGCGACCGGATCGCCCTGGTCTCCTACCGCCCGCTCGCCCCCTGGGCCACCGCCACCGGCACCGACCCCGGCCCCTACGACGAGCGCGGCCCGGTCTTCATCCACGCCACCCCCTGCCCCGGCCCGGCCGACGGCTGGCCCGCCACCATGCACGGCGGCCCCCGCGTCCTGCGCGCCTACACCGACCGCGGCACCATCCTCGGCGGCCGCCTGGTCACCGACCCCGCCGCGCTGGAGACGGCCGCCGCCGAACTGCTGACCGACCCCGAGGTGGCCCTGCTGCACGTCCGCGCGGTCGAGTTCGGCTGCTACATGCACGCGGTCCACCGGGCCTGATCAGAGGTCCTCGGGCAGGATGCGGAAGGCCTGGTGGGCGGTCAACGGGCGGACGGCCCGGAAGTCGCGGTGATCCAGCGTCAGGATGCAGTCGGTGCGGTAGTCGGCGGCGAGGGCGACGTTGACGGCGTCGGTCAGGTCCAGCCGCAGCCCCGCATGCCGCAGGCGGACGCCCTGGGCGGCGTCCAGGGTGTCGGCGGTGATCTCGGGCAGCACGGCCCGCCCGGCCCGTACCCACCGTCGGATGTCGTCGACCGCGTCGTGCGCGGCTCGGTCACCGAGGATCCGCCTGGCCAGGTGGTCCAGCTCGCTCAGCAGGACGGGCGAGATCACCAACGTCCCCGCGGTGCGGAGCACCTCCCGGGCCGTACCGCCGAGCGGGTGGGTGGAGTCGAGCGCGGCGAGCAGGCCGGAGGTGTCCGCGACGACGACGATCACTCGCCGGCCTGCTTCGTCGCCTCGTAGGCGCGGGCCCGCTCGGCCCAGACCTCCTCGATGCCGATCGAACCGTCGCCGACCGGGCGGTGGGTGGTGGTGAAGAAGGGCTCCTCCCAGACCCGGTTCGCCAGCGCCGCGAGGTGGATCGCCTCGCGGATGATCTCGGCTTCGGAGATTCCCCGCCGCGCGGCGGCCTCCTTGATGACGGCCAGGTCCTCGGACTCGGCGTAGACCGTGGTGCGCTTCAGCGTCATGCACGTATGGTACGGCCTGCATACGTGCTGGCTTCGGCCGATGGCGGACGAAGCGGACGAGAGCCTGACCGTGCGGTGCCGGGAGAACCGGGACGTGTGGGTGCGGGTCGGTGAGGCGGAGCGGACCGGGGACGGGCGGGTGCTGTTCACCGTGGAGATGGGGCCGCCGGGGCGCGGGCGGGCGGGGAGGGGCTGCTCAGCTGACGGGGCGTCGGGGTCGGCGCACGCGCCAGCTGCGGCAGTTGGCAGCGGAGCTCCTTACCGGTGAGCCGGCCGACGGCGCCGAGCGGCTGACCAGGGTCGCCCGGCTGGCGGTGGAGTGCTGGCGGGACCGGGCGGTGGACGGCGACGGCTTGCGGCTGTTCGCGCGCTACCGGGGCGTGGAGGAGGCTGAGGGTCCGTCAGCCGGCGTCGGAGATCCGGCCCAGGCCGGTCGCGAGGTCCTCGGCGTTCATGCAGGGGGTGACGCTGACGTCGGCGTTGAGGTCCCAGAACGGTTCGAGCATGGTGACCAGGGCGGCCTCCTCCGGGAGGTCGGCGAAGAGGTAGGCGGCGCGGCGGCCGCCGGTCGGGGCGAAGTACGCGGCTTCCGGCTTCAGCACGCCCATGAGGTTCTGCAGGGACTTCTGCATGGTGCCGTCGGCGAGCTGCCGGCTGGCCGTCTCGGTGTCGAACTCGACCTTGATGAGCATGCGCATGGTCCTGGTGCCTTCCCGGTGGAGGGGACCCCCTACTCCAGGCTCCCGCCGACCGCCACCGGGCGCACCCGGACGGGTGAGGCCGGGTCAGGCCGCGCTGGCGGGCAGCTCGGGTTCGGCCACGGGCGGCCGGGCGGCTTCGTGGTGGATCGGGCCGTCGCCGGCGGAGAGCGGGAGGCAGGAGCCGCCCCGGCGGTGCGCGACGATCTCGGCGGCGACCGAGACGGCCGTCTCCTCGGGGGTGCGGGCGCCGAGGTCCAGGCCGATGGGGGAGCGCAGGCGGCCGATCTCGGCGTCGGTCAGGCCGACCTCGCGGAGTCGGGCGTTGCGGTCCCGGTGGGTCTTGCGCGAGCCCATCGCGCCGACGTAGCCGACCGGCAGGCGCAGCGCGCGCTCCAGCAGCGGGATGTCGAACTTGGCGTCGTGGGTCAGCACGCAGAGCACGGTGCGGCCGTCGATCGCGGAGAGCTGGGAGTCCAGGTAGCGGTGCGGCCAGTCGACCACGACCTCGTCCGCCTCGGGGAAGCGGCGGGCGGTGGCGAAGACCGGGCGGGCGTCGCAGACGGTGACCCGGTAGCCGAGGAACTTGCCGATCCGCACCACGGCGGCCGCGAAGTCGATCGCGCCGAAGACCAGCATCCGGGGCGCCGGGACGTACGCCTCGACGAAGAAGGTGATGGTGCCCTGCTCCTGGTCGTCGCAGGGGCGGCCGTCCAGACCGAGCGTCAGCTGCCCGGTGCGGCCCGCCTCCAGCATCGCCCGCGCCTCGGCGACCACGGCGCGCTCGAGCGGGCCGGTGGTGGAGGGGGCGGGGGAGAGCGAGCCGTGGTGGGTGTCGGCGGTGACGGCGACGGTGGCGCCGATCAGGCCGGCCGGGCCGGCGATGGCGCGGGCCAGGGCCACCGGCGTGCCGGAGGCGATGTAGGTGATGCCGGCGTCCAGGGCGGCGTCGGCTCCCGGGACCACCGGCTGGACGAAGACGTCCAGGATGCCGCCGCAGGTCAGGCCGACGGCGAAGGCGTCCTCGTCGCTGAAGCCGAAGCGCTCCAGCACGGGGGCGCCGGAGGCGATGGCCTCCTGGCAGAGCTCGTAGACCGCACCCTCGACGCAGCCGCCGGAGACCGAGCCGATCGCCTCGCCGGCCGCGTCCACCGCGAGGGCCGCGCCCGGGTCGCGCGGGGCGGAGCCGGAGACGCCGACCACGGTGGCCACGGCGAAGGAGCGCCCGGAGGAGTGCCAGGCCAGCAGCTGCTCGGCGATGTCCTGCATGTTCGGAGGCTCCTTACGAGGGATTGAGGGGTGGAACGGACCAGCCGCTGTGCGAGAGGGCAGGCCCCCCGCACAGCGGCTCTGGTACTAGTGAACTCCCAGCCAGTCCTTGATCGGCGTCAGGGCGAAGTACACCAGGAAGACACCGGTCAGGATCCACATCAGCGGACCGGGCTCGCGCCACTTGCCCCGGCCGGCCTTGATCACGCAGTAGGTGATCACACCGGCCGCGACGCCCGCGGTGATGCTGTAGGTGAAGGGCATCAGCACGCAGGTGAGGAAGGCCGGGATGGCCACCTCGCGGTCGGACCAGTCGATGTGCCGGGCCTGGCTCATCATCATGGAGCCGATGACGACCAGGGCGGCCGAGGCGACCTGGACCGGGACCATGCCCGCGATCGGGGTGAAGAACAGCATCAGGGTGAAGACGCCGCCGGTGACCACCGAGGCCAGGCCGGTGCGGGCACCCTCGCCGACGCCGGTGGCGGACTCGACGAAGACGGTCTGGCCGGAGGCACCGGCCACGCCGCCGATCGCACCGCCGGCGCCGTCCACGAAGAGCGCCTTGGAGAGACCGGGCATCCGGCCCTGCTTGTCGGCCAGACCGGCCTCGGTGCCGACGCCGATGATGGTGGCCATCGCGTCGAAGAAGCCGGCCAGCACGAGGGTGAAGACGGCGACGGAGGCGGAGATGGCGCCCATGCCCTGGCTGCCGAAGGCGCCGAACAGGTCGACGTGGCCGAAGAGGCCGAAGTCGGGGGCGTCCACCGGGCTGCCGGGCCACTTGGGCACCTGCAGGCCCCAGACCTTGTCGTCCAGACCGGCCGCCGCGTTCACCACGAACGCGATCACGGTGCCGACCGCGAGGCCGATCAGGATCGCGCCGCGGGTGTTGCGGACCAGCAGGACGAAGATGGTGAGCAGGGTGATCGCGAAGATCAGCACCGGCCAGCCGGCCAGCTCGCCGGTGGGGCCGAGCGAGAGCAGCGGGCCCTTGCCCTGGAAGACGAAGCCGGCCTTGTTGAGGCCGATCAGGGCGATGAAGAGGCCGATGCCGATGGTGATCGCGTGCTTGATCGGCAGGGGGATGCCGTTCATGATCTTCTCGCGCAGGCCGGAGACGACCAGCAGCACGATGGCGATGCCGTAGATGACGCAGAGGCCCATGGCCTGTTCCCACGTGGTGTGGGGGACCACGATCGCCGATATCGCGCCGGAGACCGAGAGGCCGGCCGCGGCGGCCAGCGGGACGTTGCCGACCACGCCCAGCAGGATCGTGGTCACGGCCGCGGCGAGCGCGGTGGCCGTGGTGAGCTGCGCGTGGTCCAGGTGCACGCCGTTCTTGTCGGCGCCGCCGAGCAGGATCGGGTTGAGCAGCAGGATGTAGGCCATCGCCATGAAGGTGGTGAGGCCACCGCGGAGCTCGTTGCCGAAGGTGGAACCGCGCGCGGAGATCTTGAAGTAGGCGTCCAGCGCGTTCTTCGGCGGCTTTGCCTCGGACGGCGTGAGGGAGTCGTCCGTGGCGGGTCTGTCGTCAGTGGTGCCGGGCTCCGTGGAGATCCGGGTCATGTCCACTCCCAAGGTTCATAGGGGGTTGGGGTGGGCGAGTCGACCTGATTGCCGGTTGGAGGAGGCACAGGGGGACATATCGACTCACGAGGTGCACTCATGCGGTGCGGGTGGGGCGCACTGCTGCTGACCCCGGCGTGGGAGATGCGGCAGCGTGGGTGGTGCCTGATGGTGCGTCATGTTCTTTTCTTGCTGGCCTTGCGGGTGGTGCGCCCCGGGGCGGCGGGAAGACGTTGTGGCCGCCCCGGGGAGGTTCGGGTGTTAGAGCGTGCCCGTCAGGTGCTCCGGCCGGACCGGGATCCGGTTGAGGGCGATGCCCGTGGCGGCCCGGATCGCGGCGACGATCGACGGCGTGGCGGAGACGGTGGGGGCCTCGCCGACGCCGCGCAGCCCGTACGGGGCGTTCGGGTCCGGGAGTTCGAGCACGTCCACCGGGATCGGCGGGGTGTCGAGGATGGTCGGGATCAGGTAGTCGGTGAAGGAGGCGTTGCGCACCTTCCCGTCCTTGACGATGATCTCCTCCATCACGGCCAGGCCGAGGGCCTGGGTGCAGCCGCCCTGGATCTGGCCGACCACGGAGAGCGGGTTGAGCGCCTTGCCGACGTCCTGGGCGGCCGTCAGCTCGACGACCTTCACCAGGCCGAGCTCCACGTCCACGTCGACCACCGCGCGGTTGGCGCAGAAGGTGTACTGGACGTGGCCGAAGCCCTGCCCGGTCTCCTTGTCGAAGGGGACGGTCGGGCGGTGGTGGTGCTCGCGGGTCAGGTCGATCGCCTCGTCGCCGAGCAGGTCGACCATCGAGACCAGCACGCCGGCCGAGTCGGAGACCACCTTGCCGCCGACCAGGTCGATGTCGTTCTGGTCCCAGCCGTAGCGGCGGCGGCCCTTGGCGATCAGCGCCTGCTTGACCGCCTCGGCGGCCAGCTTCACGGCGCCGCCGGTCATGTAGGTCTGGCGGGACGCGGAGGTCGAACCGGCCGACCCCACCTCGGTGTTGGCCGGGTGGATGGTGACCTGCTCGACGCCCAGCTCGGTGCGGGCGATCTGGGCGTGCACGGTGACGCCGCCCTGGCCGACCTCGGCCATCGCGGTGTGCACCATCGCGACCGGCTCGCCGCCGATGACCTCCAGGCGGACCCGGGCGGTGGAGTAGTCGTCGAAGCCCTCGGAGAAGCCGACGTTCTTGATGCCGACCGAGTAGCCGATGCCGCGCACGATGCCCTCGCCGTGCGAGGTGTTGGAGAGCGCGCCGGGCACCGAGCGGATGTCCAGGTGCTCGAAGTCCATCGGCGGGGGCAGCGGCATGTCCTTGACCCGCTGGAGCAGCTCGGCCACCGGGGCGGGCGAGTCGATCTGCTGGCCGGTGGGCATGAACGAGCCCTCGGACATCGCGTTCAGCTGTCGCAGCTCCACCGGGTCCATGCCCAGCTCGGCGGCGAGCTTGTCCATCTGCGACTCGTAGCCGAAGGCCGCCTGCACCGCGCCGAAGCCGCGCATGGCGCCGCAGGACGGGTTGTTGGAGTAGAGCGCGATGGCGTGCATCCGCACGTTCGGGATCTCGTACGGGCCGTGGCCCAGCGAGGCCGCGTTGCCGACGACCGCGGGGGAGGCGGAGGCGTAGGCGCCACCGTCCAGCACCAGGCGGGCGTCGGCGTAGACCAGCTTGCCGTCGCGGGTGGCGCCGTGCTCGTAGTACATCTTGGCCGGGTGGCGGTGCACGTGGCCGAAGAAGGACTCGTCGCGGGAGTAGACGATCTTGACGGGCTTGCCGGTGTGCAGGGCCAGCAGCGAGGCGTGGATCTGCATCGACAGGTCCTCGCGGCCGCCGAAGGCGCCGCCGACGCCGGCCAGGGTGAGGCGGACCTTCTCCTCCGGCAGGGCCAGCACGGGGGCCATCTGCTCGCGGTCCACGTGCAGCCACTGGGTGGCGATGTAGAGGTCGATGCCGCCGTCCTCGGCGGGCACCGCCAGGCCGGACTCCGGGCCGAGGAAGGCCTGGTCCTGCATGCCGACCTCGTAGTGGCCGGAGACCACCACGTCGGCCAGCGCGCGGACCTCGTCCGTGACGCCCAGGCCGGAGACCAGCTTCTGCTCGTGGCAGATGTTGTCGTAGCCGTGCGACTTGAACTCGTGCGGCTCGTGCACGTAGCCGTAGGTCTGCGGGTCGAGGCACTGCTCCTCGGTGACGATCGGGGTGAGCACCTCGTACTCGACCTTGATCTTCTTCACCGCGCGGCGGGCCGTCTCCGGGTGGTCGGCCGCGACCAGCGCGATCGCCTCACCGTGGTAGCGGACCTTGTCGATGGCCAGGGCCGGCTGGTCCTGGATCTCCAGGCCGTAGAACTTCGAGCCCGGGATGTCCTCGTGGGTCAGCACCGCGTAGACGCCGGGCACCTTGAGCGCCTCGGAGATGTCCACGCTCAGCAGGTTGGCGCGGGGGTGCGGGGAGCGCAGCGCCATGCCCCAGAGCATGTCCTCGTGCCACATGTCCGAGGAGTAGGCGAACTCGCCCTTGACCTTCAGGTTGCCGTCCGGACGCAGCGGCGAGCCGCCGATGCCGTCCTTGGAGGCCGTGTTGATGTTCTGCAGGTTCTTCTGACCCTGGATGGTGCGAGTGCTCATTCGCCCGCCGCCTTCGCGCACTTGCGGGCGGAAGCGAGCCGCACCGCGTCCATGATCTTCTCGTAGCCGGTGCACCGGCAGAGGTTGCCCGACAGCGCCTCGCGGATGTCGTTGTCGCTCGGCTGGGCGTCGCCCTCCAGCAGGGCGTCGGTCTGCACCAGCAGGCCGGGGGTGCAGAAGCCGCACTGCACGGCGCCCGCGTCCACGAAGGCCTGCTGGACCAGGCCCAGCTCGCCGTTCTCCTCGCTCAGGCCCTCGACCGTGCGGACCTCGCGGTCCTGCACCTGGCCGGCCGCGACCAGGCAGGAGCAGACCGGGGTGCCGTCCAGGTAGACGGTGCAGGAGCCGCACTCGCCCTGCTCGCAGGCGTTCTTCGAGCCCGGCAGGCCGACCCGCTCGCGCAGCACGTACAGGAGGCTCTCGCCCTCCCAGACGTCGTCGGCCTCGACCGGCTTGCCGTTGGCGGTGAAAGTGACCCTCATGCCGCGCTCCTGATCTGCTTGCTGTAGTCGTTCCAACACCAGGTGAGGGTGCGGCGGGCCATCACGGCCAGCGAGTGCCGGCGGTAGTCGGCGGTGCCGCGCACGTCGTCGATCGGCGAGGCCGCGGCCTTCACCAGCTCGCCGAAGCGCTGGATCACCTCGGTGCCCAGCAGGTCGCCGGACTCCCACAGGCCGCGCTCGGCGAGCACGCCCTCCAGGTAGGCCTCGGCCTCCGCGGCGCGGCGCGGCGTGGGGGCAGCCGAACCGATCCCGGTACCGACCGTGCCGTTCTTCGGGTGCAGGGCGAAGCCGAACGCGCAGACCGCGATGACCATCGCGTTCCGGGTGCCGATCTTCGAGAACTGCTGCGGGCCGTCCGCCACCGGGATGTGGACGGCGCGGATCAGCTCGTCCTGCTCCAGGCTGTTGCGCTTGACGCCGACGTAGAACTCGTCGATCGGGATCATCCGGGTGCCGCGGACGGAGGCCGCCTCCACGAAGACGTCCTTGCCGGCCGCCAGCAGCGCGGGGTGCGCGTCACCGGCCGGCGAGGCGCCGCCGAGGTTGCCGCCGACGCCGCCGCGGTTGCGGATCTGCGGGGACCCGACGGTGTGCGAGGCGAGGGCCAGACCGGGCAGCGGCTCGGAGAGCTCGTTGATGATCCGGGTGTACGGCACCGAGGCGCCGAGCTTCACGACGGCGCCGTCGTTGGACCACTCGGTCAGCTCGGTGATGCGGTTCAGGTCGAGAATCGCGGATGGCCGGTGCACGTCGAAGTTCATCTCGACCATGACGTCCGTACCGCCCGAGATCGGCACTGCGGACGGGTACTCAGCCTTCGCCGCGAGCGCCTCGTCCCAGGTAGCGGGCCGAAGGAACTCCATGCGGGTCTCTCCTCAAGTCGTCACGCCGGACAGTGGGCACATTGCCCGGGGATTTCACTGGTTGTTCGGCGTGTGGCCAGTGAACCGCTGTGACCCGGCCCACTGGGAGTCACCGATGGCATGAAGCCCTCGCCTCGACGTCGCCCGGCATCCTGTACGTTCCTCTAAGGCGGACAATTGCCCTGTACAGCGATGTGCGAGGCCCCACTTACGACCGTAATCCGCCCGTGATTCGGAAGCTACGACCCCGTGACCACGCGTCGGTTGATACGTAACACCGACCTCCGGACCGATGGGGCACACTGTCCCCCCAGTGCCCAGCGGCACGACCAAGCACAGACGAAGGAGTCGCCGGATGCGCGTCCGAGACCTGCTCGCCCCCGGGGCCCCGAGGCTGCGGCTGCTCGCCGCCGAGGACGAGCTCGACCGGCAGGTCAGCGGTGTCATGACCACCGACCTCCAGGATCCGGGCAGGTACCTGCACGGCGGCGAGCTGGTGCTCACCGGCATGCTCTGGCGCACCGGCCCGGACGACTCCGAGCGCTTCGTGCGCACCATCGTGGCGGGCGGCGCGGTCGCCCTGGCGGCCGGCGAGGCCGAGGTCGGGCCGGTCCCCGAGGACCTGGTCGCGGCGTGTCGCCGGCACCGGATGCCACTGCTCGCGGTGCCCGACGACATCGCCTTCGGCACCGTCACCGAGTTCATCGGCCGTCAGGTCTCGGCCGACCGGGCCGCCGACCTGGCCGCCCTGGTGGACCGGCACCGCCTGCTGGTCTCCGCCGCCGGCGGCGGCGGGCTGGACGCCGTGCTCGACCTGCTCGGCGGCGACCTCGACCTGGACTGCTGGGTGCTCGCCCCCACCGGCCGGGTGGTGGCCGGCCCCGCCGACCGGCTCACCGCCGAGGAGCGCGACCAGCTGGTCCGGGCCAACCTGGCCGCCCAGCGCCAGCGCCGCCGCCCCCCGCACCGGGCCCGGCTGGCCGGCGGCTCGTACTCGCTGCTGCCCGCCCCGGCCAGCTCCGAGGCGGACGTCTCGCTGGCCGACTGGGTGCTGGTGGTGGCCGGCGACGTCACCGAATGGACCGTCAAGCGCCAGCAGCTGGCCGAGAACCTGGCCCGGCTCGTCGCGGTCGAACGGGTCCGCCGCGACGAGGGCCGGCGGCTGCGGCGGCGGCTCGCCGACGAGGTGCTGACGCTCCTTCAGCGGGACGCCGACCCGGGCGAGATCAGCCGCACGCTCTACGCCTCGGCCGCGATGGCCGCCAAGTACGAGGGCGATTCGGTGGGGCCCCTGGTGACCGAGGGGTCCTGGTTGGTGCTGAGCGCGGAAGGGACGGGGCTGCCGGACGGGGCCTGCCGGTCAATCCTGGAGGAAGCTCTCACCGACGCCACCGACGGAGCCCTGGTGGCCGGCGCCGGATCCGGCGCGGTGGTCGTGCTGCCCGCCCCCGCCACCCCCGTGCCCGCCGACGCGCTGCGCGAACTGCTCGCCCCGCTGGAGGCCGGCCTCGGCTCCGAGGGCCGGATCACCCTCGGCGTCTCCGCCCCCGCCTCCGAGGCGGGCGGCCTGCGCGGCGCCCTGGAGGAGGCCCGGCACGCCCGCCGGATCGCCGCCGCCCGGGTCGGCCGGGTCTGCGTGGCCGGCCCCGAGGAGCTCGCCTCCCACGTCCTGCTGCTGGCCGCCGTCCCCGACGAGGTCCGCCGTGCCTTCCGCAGCCGCCTGCTCGACAAGGTCATCGCCTACGACATCGAGCACCAGGCCGACCTGGTCCGCACCCTGGAGGCCTTCCTGCGCTCCGACGGCTCCTGGACCCGCTGCGCCGCCCAGCTCCACGTCCACGTCAACACCCTGCGCTACCGGATCGGCCGCATCGAGGAACTGACGGGCCGTGACCTCTCCCGCCTGGAGGACCGGGTCGACTTCTACCTGGCCCTCGAACTGGCCTGAGCGAGGCCGCGACACGCCGAAGGGCCCGCCGTCCCCGGAGGGGGAGGGCGGGCCCTCGGTGTTGACGTCGCGTCAGCCGTTGGCCGGGATCACCGTGGTGAGCCACTTGAAGACGTCGGGGACCATCGGCTTCCAGACGTCGCTGGAGTGGGCACCGCTGGTCTCGACCGGCTGGACGGTGGTGGCGCCCTTGGCGGCGGCCTTCAGGGCCAGGGCGTCCTCGAAGCCGTCGCCCTTGTTGCCGCTGACGTAGAGGGCGACCTTGGGGGGCTGGGCGGCGTTCTTGATGATGTTCAGCGGGTTGGACTTCTCGCGCAGGGCCGGGTCCTTCGCGGTGAGCGAGGCGGGCTCCTTGGCCGGGTCGTTGTACCCGGAGAGGCTTATCCCGGCCCGGTAGCGGTTGGGGTGCTCCAGGGCGAGCTTGGCGGCGCAGTGGGCGCCGGCCGAGTACCCGGCGACGGCCCAGCGATCGGAGGACGGGTCGGCGCGGAAGTTGTCGAGCACCATCTGCGGGACGTCCCGGGCCAGCCAGGTGGCGGCGTTGACCTTGCCGGGCACGTCGGCGCAGCCGGTGTCGGCGGTGTTGCCCAGCAGCAGGGTGCGCGGGGAGACCAGGATGAACGGCGCCACGGTGCCGTTCTCCATCAGCGGCTTGAGCTGCTCGGAGACCTTGAGGGTGCCGTACCAGGTGGAGGAGGAGCCGGGCCAGCCCGGGAGCAGCTCGACCACGGGGAACTTCTTGTCCTTGTACTCCGGCTTGTCGTACTGCGGCGGCAGCCAGACCAGCACCTCGCCGTCGACGCCGGAGGCCCGGCCCTTGAGCTCGGTGCGCTGCACGTCGCCCGGCACCTTGGGGTCGTCCACCTTCTTGAACTGCTGGATCACCTTGGGCTCGGCCGAGTGCGAGGCCTTCGGGTCGTCGGGCGTGACGTGCGGCACGGCGCGGACGTGGTCCCCGGTGCCGAGCAGGTCGTCCCAGCTGCCGTAGATGAGGTTGGCGTTGTTGACCATGACGAAGACCGTCAGTACGGCCGTCACCTGGCAGAACAGCAGCATCACCAGCCGGGTGAGCGCCCTGGCCGCTCTAGGCCCGCGGACCTTGCCCCAGTACAGCATCGCGACCGCGATGGAGATCGGCACGAGGATGATCGTGACGATGAGGAAGGGGGTGCCTGTCAGTTGCATCGAGTTCTCTTGTCCGGTCGCCAACCGTCACGGAGACCCTGATCGCCCCCGGACGCTTCGATGGGATCAGACGTTTTCGAACGGATGGTCAGTTGCCCCCGAAGCTGAGTGAAAGCTGAGAGGAACGTCACAGTCTCCATGAGAACCGTCTGAACGGCCCGGACCAGTGTGCCACCCGCTTGGGCGTACGCGTCGAACGGGTCCGGCCCGTTCCCAGCGAGTTGCCGTGCGGCGGCGGCCGCTTCCTGGAGACTGTCGGAGTGTCATACCGCCCTCGCCGCACCGCGGCTCTGGTCCTGGCCCCGTTCCTGGCCCTGCTCCTGACGGCGGTGGGGTGCAGCAGCACCGGGGGGAGACGGGCGGAGCAGGCCCGCTCCGAGGCCGCCACGGCGGGCGGCGCGGTGAACACCCCGCGCTGGAAGGTGGCGATGGTCACCCACGCGGGGGCGGGCGACGCGTTCTGGGACGGCGTCCGCAAGGGCGCCGAGCAGGCCGCCGCCAAGGACAACATCGACTTCCGCTACACCAACGACGCCCAGACCCAGAACCAGGTGCAGCTGGTCCAGGCCGCGATCGACCAGCGGGTGGACGGCCTGCTGGTCTCGCTCGCCAAGGGCGAGGCGATGGCCGAGGTGCTCGGGAAGGCGAAGGCGGCCGGCATCCCGGTGATCAGCATCAACTCCGGCCAGGAGTTCTCCGCCCGGTTCGGCGCGCTCACCCACGTCGGCCAGGACGAGACCACGGCGGGCCGGGCCGCAGGGGCCGAACTGGCGAAGCGGGGGCGCAAGTCGGTGCTCTGCGTGATCCACGAGCAGGGCAACGTCGGGCAGGAGCAGCGCTGCGGCGGCGCGAAGGAGGGCTTCGGCGGCCCGTTCCAGACCCTCTACGTCACCGGCACCAGCCTGCCCGACGCCAAGGCCGCGGTCTCCGCCAAGCTCCAGGCCGACGGCGCGGTCGACACCGTGCTCACCCTCAGCGCCCCGCTCGCCGCCACCGCCCTGCAGGCCGTCGCCGACACCCGGCCGGGCGTGGAGCTGGACACCTTCGACCTCGGCACCCAGGTGGTGGACGGCCTGAAGAACGGCACCGTCGGCTTCGCGGTCGACCAGCAGCCCTACCTCCAGGGCTACGAGGGCGTCGACCTGCTCTGGCTCTACCGCTACAACCTGGACGTGCTGGGCGGCGGCGGACCGGTGCTGACCGGCCCTCAGATCCTCACCGGGGAGAACGCGGCCGCCCTCGCCACCTACGTCGCCCGGGGCACCCGGTGAGCCGCGAGCTGCTCACCGCCGGCCCGCCCGAACGCCGGCGCCGGGCCCGCCCCGAGCTCGGCGCGGCCCTGGCCGCGCTCGCGGTGCTGGTGGTCTTCGCCGTGGTCGCGGACGGCTTCCTGCGGCCCGCCTCGATCGGCACCGTGCTCTACGCCGCCTCCACCATCGGCATCATGGCGGTGCCGGTCTCGCTGCTGATGATCGGCGGCGAGTTCGACCTCTCGGCCGGTGTGCTGGTCACCACCGCCGCGCTCACCTCCTCGATGGTCAGCTACCAGCTGACCGCGGTGACCTGGGTCGGGGTGCTGGTCTCGCTGGCGGTGGCGCTCGCGGTCGGCTGGGCCAACGGCTGGCTGCTGGCCCGCACCGGCCTGCCCAGCTTCATCGTCACCCTCGGCACCTTCCTGATGCTGACCGGCGCCAACCTCGGCGTCACCAAACTGGTCTCGGGCACCGTCACCACCAAGCCGATCGCCGACATGGAGGGCTTCGCCTCCTGCCGCTGGCTGTTCGCCTCCGAGCTGACGGTGGGCGGGATGTCGCTGAAGGCCACCGTCTGGTGGTGGCTCGGCCTGGTCGCGGCCGGCTCCTGGGTGCTGCTGCGCACCCGGTACGGGAACTGGGTCTTCGCGGTCGGCGGCGACGCGGCGGCCGCCCGGGCGGTCGGCGTCCCGGTGGCCGCCGTGAAGACCGCGCTCTACCTGGGGGTCGGCTTCTGCGCCTGGGTGCTCGGGCAGCACCTGCTGTTCTCCTTCGACACCGTGCAGTCCGGCGAGGGCGTCGGCAACGAGCTGATCTACATCGTCGCGGCGGTGATCGGCGGCTGCCTGATCACCGGCGGCTACGGCTCGGTGCTGGGCGGCGCGCTCGGTGCGCTGATCTTCGGCATGGTCAGCAAGGGCATCGTCTACGCCCAGTGGAACCCGGACTGGTTCAAGTTCTTCCTCGGCGCGATGCTGCTGCTGGCCGCGCTGCTCAACTCCTGGGTCAAGCGACGGGCGGAGCGTGGCGGCCGGTGAGCCTGCTGGAACTCGACGGCGTCGGCAAGAGCTACGGCAGCGTACGGGCCCTGGAGGGCATCTCGCTGACGGTGGCGGCGGGCCAGGTGCACTGCGTCCTCGGGGACAACGGCGCGGGCAAGTCCACCCTCATCAAGGTGATCGCCGGGCTCCACCGGCACGACGAGGGGCGGTACCTGATCGACGGTCAGGAGGTGCGGCTCTCCTCGCCCAAGGAGGCGATGGAGCTCGGCATCGCCACCGTCTACCAGGACCTGGCCGTCGTCCCGCTGATGCCGGTCTGGCGGAACTTCTTCCTCGGTGCCGAACTCGGCACCCGACTGCGCCTGGACGTCCCCCGGATGCGGGAGGTCACCCGGGAGGCGCTGGCCCGGATGGGCATCGACCTGCCCGACGTGGACCGCCCGATCGGCACCCTCTCGGGCGGGCAGCGCCAGTGCGTGGCCATCGCCCGGGCCGTGCACTTCGGGGCGCGGGCGCTGGTGCTGGACGAGCCGACCGCCGCGCTCGGGGTCAAGCAGTCGGGCGTGGTGCTCAAGTACGTGGCGGCGGCCCGGGACGAGGGGCTCGGCGTGGTGCTGATCACCCACAACCCGCACCACGCGCATCTGGTGGGCGACCACTTCACCCTCCTCAAACGAGGGAGGATGGCGGGCAGCCACCCGCGCGCCGGGATCACCCTGGAGCAGCTCACCACCGAGATGGCGGGCGGCTCCGAACTGGCCGAGCTCAGCCACGAGCTCGGCCGCGACCCAGGCCGTGCCACCGGTTCCGACCCCGAGGAGTGACCCGCCCCGTGAGCAGCCCCCAACGTCCGCCCGTCCTGCCCACCCTGCTCGGCATCGGCCCGCGCGCCGAGCGCCGCCGCCGGGCGCTGCCGGCCAGCGTGCTGCGGCTGCCCACGGTGGGCGTGGACATCGGCGGGACGAAGGTGGTCGCCGGGGTGGTGGACGGCGAGGGCAAGGTGCTGGAGCGGATCCGCACCGACACCCCCGACAAGAGCAAGAGCCCCAAGGTGGTCGAGGACGTGATCGTCGAGCTGGTGCTCCAGCTGGCGGACCGTCACGACGTCCACGCGGTGGGCGTCGGCGCGGCCGGCTGGGTCGACTCCGACCGCTCCCGGGTGCTCTTCGCCCCCCACCTCAACTGGCGCGACGAACCGCTGCGGGACGCGCTCAGCGCCCGGCTGCGCTTCCCGGTGATCGTCGAGAACGACGCCAACGCCGCCGCCTGGGCGGAGTGGCGCTTCGGGGCCGGGCGCGGCGAGGAGCACATGGTGATGCTCACCCTGGGCACCGGCATCGGCGGGGCGGTGGTCCGCGACGGCTACGTCGACCGCGGCAAGTACGGCCTGGCGGGCGAGTTCGGCCACATGCAGGTGGTCCCGGGCGGGCACCGCTGCCCCTGCGGCAACCGGGGCTGCTGGGAGCAGTACTCCTCCGGCAACGCCCTGGTCCGCGACGCGAAGGAGCTGGTGGCCGAGGAGTCCCCGGTGGTCCAGCCGCTGCTCGCCCTGGCGGGCGGCACGGCCGACGGACTGACCGGCCCGCTGATCACCGAGGCCGCGCGCGGCGGCGACCCGGTCGCCACCGAGCTGCTGTACGAGGTCGGCACCTGGCTGGGCGTCGGCATCGCCAACCTCGCGGCGGCGCTGGACCCGGGGCGGTTCGTCATCGGCGGCGGCGTCTCGGAGTCGGGCGAGCTGCTCCTCGCGCCGGCCCGGCAGGCCTTCAAGCGGACCCTGACCGGGCGCGGGTTCCGGCCGGAGGCGCAGATCGTGCACGCGGCGCTGGGCAACGACGCGGGGCTGGTCGGCGCCGCCGACCTGGCCCGGCAGGTGGCGCGGCGCTTCCGCACCATCAAGCGCCACCGGGTCGAGCGGGCGGCCGGCTGAGCGTCCGTCCGCTGGACACCGAACTCCCGTGCGGCCCACGCTCCCTAGGCTGTCCTGATGAGTGATCAGCAGCTGCGCGTCTGCTTCATCGGCGACTCCTTCGTCCAGGGCCTCGGTGACCCCGCGTACCAGGGCTGGGTCGGCCGCGTCCTCGCGGCCGCCGGCCCGGACGTCACCGCCTTCAACCTGGGCATCCGCCGCAACACCTCGGACGACGTCCTGGCCCGCGTCTGGACGGAGTTCTCCCCCCGCTCGGCTCCCGGCTCCGACCACCGCCTGGTCGTCTCCTTCGGCAGCAACGACACCGTCCTCGAGGACGGCGCCCCGCGGGTCGCCCCGGCCCGCACCCTGGAGAACCTCACCGCCCTCCTGGCCGAGGCCGCCGAGCGCTCGATCGCCGTCCTGGTCGTCGGCCCCCCGCCGGTCGCGCTGTACGGCGACGAGCACCTCGGCCGCCTGCTCGACCTGGCCGACGCCCAGGCCGAGGTCTGCGCCTCCCACGGCGTCCCCTTCATCCCCCTCACGGCCGCCCTGGCCACCGACCTCGCCTGGAACGCCGAAGCCCTCGCCGGCGACGGCGCCCACCCGGGCACCGGCGGCTACACCCGTGCCGCTCAGGTGGTCCTCGACGGCGGCTTCCTGCGGTGGCTGACGGCCCCTCAGGCCGCTGTGCGGCGGTAGGTGGAGCCGTTGCGGGTGCGGGTCAGGCGGTGGCTCTCGACCAGGTAGCGGCGCAGCGCCGGGAAGTCGTCGTGGACGGTGACCAGGGCCTCGTTGACCTGCTTCTCGGTGTACTCGGTGCCGGTCTCGAAGAGGGTGGCGGCGAGGTGGTCGAGCAGCTGCTCACGGCGGGCGGCCTTGCGGGGGATGGTGGGCAGGCGGCCGTCGGCGGCGAACAGCGCGGTGACGGAGAAGCTGGCGGTCGTGTTCTCGGACATGAGGGGCAGCCTGCCGTCAGGTGGGTGGGGCGGGCAAAGCGTTTTCCGGTGCCGGGCCCGGTAGTCCGGCCAGATCCTCGCCCACCGAGCCTCTGAAGTGACGCTCGAGCTCCCGGGCCTGGACGGCTTGGTCGTTGCGGTCCAAGGCAGTGCGCAGCTCCATGACCAGCGGGGCAGGGCGGAGCGCAGCCCTTCGCAGCAAGGCGCTCACAGATCCGTGGCGCCCGGAGCGGTGCAGCAGCGCCACGATCTCGGCGACATCCGTGGCCGGTCGGTACGAGATCGCACCGAGCAAGGAGTCCACCGCCCCGGCGCTGCCCCGCAGGTGGATCAGCAGGGTGACGACGTCCTCCGGTGGCCGGTGGCCTGCGGCCGTCAGGAGGGCGGCCAGGTCCGGCTCGTGGCCGGGGGCCAAGGCCAGGAGCCCGGCCAGCTTCACCACCTCCTTGAGCTTCCCCGACGCTGCTTCGCGCATCAGCGCATCGGCGTCGGCCGGCGCGGGGCCGACGGACAGCAGGTGAGCCAGTTCGGCGACCTCGAAGGCCGGCCGGTGCGCGGACGAGGCGAGCATTGCGACGACGACCTGTCCGACCAGCTCGGCGGGGTGCTCGGAGGCCCCGGCGCGCAGCCGGCCGATGGCAGCGGCGATCCGTTGGACGGACCAGTCGACGGCCTCGTGCGGCAGCAGCTCGAATCCGCCGTGGTCGTTCGCGAGGAAGAGGCCAGGAGAGGAGGACGGTGCTTCCTCCGTGAGCAGTCGGCGGAGGTCGCTCAGGGCCTTGGTGGCGGCGGCGTGCTGGTCCTCCATCTCGGAGAGGCGGCGCCGCAGCAGATCGGCCTCGGTCTGCTCGGCGGCGGGTGCCTCGTGCTCGGCGCGTTCGGCCGTCTCCAGCTGGTGCTCCAGCAGGTGGCAGCGGTGCTCGGCCTCCAGCTGGCGTGCCTCCGCCTCACGGAGTTCCTCGCGGAGGCGTTCGACCAGGCCCAGGAGGCCGTCGCGTTCGGCCCGGAGGTGGTCGCGGTCCCCGGCGACGAGCGCGAGCTCAGCGCGGTGTTCGAGGCGGGAGGCTGTGGCGCCACGTTCGAGTTGCCGGAGGGCCACCTCCTGTTCGGCGGCCTTGCGTTGTGCGGCGCGCAACATGTCCTTGAGCAGGTCCACCTCGGTGCGCAGGTCGCGTGCCTCCTGGTCGGCGTCGGACCAGCGGTCGCGCAGGGACTGAAGTTCGGCGCTGCGCGGGTTGCGTTCTGCGAGTGCGGATCGGTGCAGGCGGCGGAGGTGTTCGCGGGCCTCGTGGGTGAGGGGGAGTCCTGTTGCTGCCTCGACATCGCTGGTCAGGCGGTCGAGGAAGTCGGCGGGAGGGACGGCGACTCCGCTCAGCCAGCGGGAGAGGGTGGAGCGGTCGCGGTGGACATCGCGGGCGTAGCGGGTCATCGAGATGCCGAGACGGGATGCCAGGGTCCTCAGCTCCTGGGCCAGTTCGCGGCAGACGCCGTCGACGGTGCCGGGGATCGGCTCGAAGGACATCCCGGCGGAGATCCGGATGGTGTGCAGGGGGAGCAGCTCGCCGTCCACGTCCGTGCCTTCCGCCGTCCGACCGTTGCGCGTGGTCCGCAACGCTGTGGGGATTATCGCAACGACTGATGCCTCGTCAGTCTCCTTTTCAGGAACGGAGTCGAGAGGAGACGACGGTGAACTGGCGAAAGTGGCTGGCGGCGGCCCCGGCGGTGGCGGTCGGGGTGCAGTGCTGGGGGCAACTGCCCTGGTGGGGAACGATTCTGGCCACCGTGCTGACCGGGGTGCCGGGGCTGGTGCCGGGTGACTACCGGCAGGTAGTCACTCGGAAGTGCCATTGTGGTGAGCATGGCTGATATGAAAGAACGTTGGACGCAAGGGAGTTGACGACCAGCAAGCACTGGAGGGGCCCATGCGTCTGATCCGGATCGTCCCGCTCGCGCTGACCGGCGCGCTGATCTGCGCGGCCGCCCCCGCGCAGGCGCAGGCCGGTGTGCCGCCCAAGGTGCCCGAGGCGGTGGGCTGGGGCGGTGCGGTGGCCAGTGTGGACGCCGACGCCACCGCGATCGGGCTGGAGGTGTTGAAGCGCGGCGGGAACGCGGTGGACGCGGCGGTGGCGACGGCGGCCGCGCTGGGGGTCACCGAGCCGTACTCGGCGGGGATCGGCGGCGGCGGGTTCTTCGTCTACTACGACGCCCGAAGCGGCAGGGTCTCCACCATCGACGGGCGTGAGGTCACCGGTCGGACGGCCGACGAGACGCTCTTCCTGGAGAACGGCAAGCCGCTGGCCTTCGCCGACGCCGTGACCAGCGGCCTGAGCGTCGGCGTGCCCGGCGTGCCGGCCACCTGGGACGCGGCGCTGGACCGCTGGGGCAGCCGGAGCCTGGGCGAACTCCTGAAGCCCTCCGCCAAGTTGGCCGACCGGGGCTTCACCGTCGACCAGACCTTCCAGGACCAGACCGCGCTCAACCTGACCCGCTTCCGGGCCTTCCCGGACACCGCGAAGCTGTTCCTGCCCGGCGGGGAGCTCCCGGTGGTCGGATCGACCTTCCGCAACCCGGAGCTGGCCGCCACCTACCGCGAGATCGGCCGCAAGGGCGTCGACACGCTCTACAAGGGCCAGTTGGCGGCCGACATCGTCAACACCCTGCAGCACCCGCCGGTCGACCCGGCCTCCGGCTGGAACGCCCGCCCCGGCAAGGTGGACCGCAAGGACCTGGCCGACTACCGGGTGATCCAGCGTCAGCCCACCCACCAGGAGTACCGGGGCTACGACGTCTACGGCATGGCACCGGTCTCCTCCGGCGGCACCACCGTCGGCGAGGCGCTGGGCATCCTGGAGGCCAAGGGCGACCTGTCGAAGGTCAGCTCGACCCAGTACCTGCACCGCTACCTGGAGTCCAGCCGGATCGCCTTCGCCGACCGCGGCCGCTGGGTCGGCGACCCGGCCTTCTTCCGGGTGCCGACCCGTCAACTCCTCAGCGACGAGTTCACCGCCTCCCGGGCCTGCCTGCTGAACCCGGAGCGCGCCCTCACCAGCCCGCTCGCGCCGGGGGACCCGTACCACCCGGCCGCCTGCGCCACCGCCGGCCCGGCCGTCCCCGAGACCTACGAGGGCCCGAGCACCACCCACCTGACGGTCGCCGACCGCTGGGGCAACGTGGTCTCCTACACCCTCACCCTGGAGCAGACCGGCGGCAGCGGCCTCACCGTCCCCGGCCGCGGCTTCCTGCTCAACAACGAGCTGACCGACTTCTCCTTCGCCCCCGCCGCCCCGGGCGTCCCCGACCCCAACCTGCCCGGCCCGGCCAAGCGTCCGCGCTCCTCCATCTCGCCGACCATCGTCCTCAAGGACGGCAAGCCCTTCGTCGCGGTCGGCAGCCCCGGCGGCTCCACCATCATCACCACCGTCCTCCAGGTCCTGCTCGGCCGCCTGGACCGGGGCATGACGCTGGAGCAGGCCATCGCCGCCCCGCGCGCCAGCCAGCGCAACACGGCCGCGTCGGTCGCCGAACCCGCGTTCCTCGCCTCGCCCGAGAAGGCCGGCCTGGAGGCCCTCGGCCAGGTCTTCGCACCCACCCCGGAGATCGGCGCCGCGACCGGCGTCGAACGCCTCCCCGACGGCCGCTGGGTCGCCGCGGCCGAGCCCACCCGAAGGGGCGGCGGCTCCGCGGCCGTCGTTCACCCCAGCCGGTAATCCCGGGGGCGCGAGGAACTGCGCGAGTCGGAAGGCAGCTCACCTGCAACTGACCCACCGCCAGCCAGTTGCAGGTGCTGCCGTTCCCCTGCGCGCAGTTCCCCGCGCCCCTGCGGGGCGCAACCCGGCGCGCCCCTGGGCTGTCAGGGGGTGACGGTATGTTGCAGGAGTACATGTCCGTCGCACCTGCTCGGGAAGGCCGCCCGCCGTGACCGTCCGCATCGCCACCTGGAACATCAACTCCGTCACCGCCCGGCTGCCCAAGCTGCTGGAGTGGCTGGAGGGCAGCAGCCCCGACGTGCTCTGCCTCCAGGAGCTCAAGTGCGCCTCGGACGCCTTCCCGTACGAGGCCGTCCGCGAGCTCGGCTACGAGACCGCCGCCTACGGCACCGGGCGGTGGAACGGCGTGGCGATCCTCTCCAAGATCGGCCTGGAGGACGTGGTCCGCGACCTCCCCGGCCAGCCCGGCTTCCTGGCCGACGGCGCGATGATCCCGGAGACCGAGCCCCGCGCGATCGCCGCCACCTGCGGCCCGCTCCGGGTCTGGTCGGTCTACGTGCCGAACGGGCGCGAGGTGGGCCACCCGCACTACACCTACAAGCTGGAGTGGTTCGAGGCGCTGCGCCAGGCCGTCCTCGACGACGCCGCCGGCGACCGCCCGTTCGCCGTGATGGGCGACTTCAACGTGGCGCCCACCGACGAGGACCTCTACGACCCCTCGGTCTTCGCGGGTCAGACGCACGTCACCGAGCCGGAGCGCGCCGCGCTGGCCGCCCTCCGGGAGGCCGGGCTGACCGACGTGATGCCGCGCGCCCTCAAGTACGACCGCCCGTACACCTTCTGGGACTACCGGGCGCTGGGCTTCCCGAAGAACCTCGGTATCCGGATCGACCTCACCTACGCCAACAAGCCCTTCGCCGACGCGGTGACCGACAGCTACGTGGACCGCGAGGCCCGCAAGGGCAAGGGCACCTCGGACCACGCCCCGGTCGTGGTCGACCTGGACCTCTGAGCGGTACGAGTGCGCCCCCCGAACGGTCCCGAACGGTGGCCGTCCGGGGCGGCGCTGCCTAGCGTCGCAGGTGACAGGGTGTAGCTGTCCCCTCACGCGACGACGGAGTCCGTGTGCTGCGCCCGGAACCGGAGGAACGGCATGCGCGCTCCGCGTACCGCCGCCGCGCTGATCGGCGCGACCACCCTGCTCGTCCTGGCCGCTCCCGCCGCCACCGCCAAGAGCGTCGAGCCCGCCTGGGTGAGTCCCGCCGAGGCGGCGCCGGGGCAGAGCGTGACGGTCAGCGTCACCTGCGAGACCAGTTCGGTGAAGACCATCACCGCCAACTCGCAGGCCTTCTCCACCGGCAGCGCCACCCTGACGGTGGGTCCGGACGGCAAGTACAGCGGCAGGGCCCTGCTGGCCTCCGAGAAGGAGTTCGCCTCCAAGGCGCTCGGCAACCTCGGCAGCAACCTGGGCAACCTGGTGAAGGGGGCGAAGGCCTCCGGCTGGGGCATCGACGGCAAGTGCCCGAACGGCGACACCTTCAGCGGCGCGGTCGAGGTCAAGCTGGCCGGGCACGGCGGGCAGGACCAGGGCGGCAAGCTCCCGACCGGCCCGGTGCACACCGGCGTCGGCGGCTCGGCCTCGACCGGCCCGGGGCAGCTCGCGGCGGGCGGGGCACTGGTGGCCGCCGGGGTGGGTGGCTTCTGGCTGCTGCGCCGGCGGACGACGGAATGACGGCCGGAATGACGGCTGTTGCAGGACGGTGACGCCCGGGCGGGATGCGGCCCGGCGGCCCCCGGGTAGGAGGCGGTCAGTGGCCGTCACGGGGGTGGGGCATGGCAGTGGAGACCGTCATCGGTCTGGTGGGGATCGTCGTCCTGACGGCCTGTGTGGTGGGGATCGTGCTGGTCTGGCGGACCGGTTCGCCGATCTACCTGCCGCCGTACGAGGCGCCGCGCCCGCCCTGCCGGAACTGCGGGCACTCGGCCCACACCGGGGGCTGCGACCACGAGGAGGGCAGCGGCGACCGGTACGAGAACGGCGACTGGGTGGGGTTCTGGAACTACACCTACTGCCGCTGCTCGGAGTACGTCCCGGGGGAGTGGCCGCCGCCGCGCGCCAAGCGCAGGTGGTGGTAGCCACTCCCGTCCGGGAGCGTGCCGGGACCCGACGGGCCGTCAGCGGCCGGTGGCCGCCAGGGGAGCGGTGAGCGGGGCCGAGGCCGGGGCGGTGGTGGCCCGCAGGGTGCCGTCGGCGAGCAGGAACTGGGCCAGCACGTAGGTGGCCATGATCCAGACGCCGTGGCCGGGGAGGGCCTTCCAGTCGGCCAGTTCGGTGGCGATCAGGGTGTCCGAGAGCAGGAACAGCCCGCCGCCGAGCCCGGCCCGCCAGCCCAGGCCCGCCGAGGTGACGGCGGTGGAGGCCAGCAGCAGGCTGTAGACCGCCACCGGGATCTTGAGGTCGCCGAGGCCGGGCCAGAGCTGACTGATCATCACCGCCCAGGCGGCGGCGTACGCCAGCGCCAGGACCACGGTGCGCCGCCGGTCCTCCAGGGCGCCCATCTTCACGAACATCGTGACGTAGCAGACGTGCGCCGCCGCGAAGGAGCCCATGCCGGCCAGGAAGGCGGCCTGCTGGTCGAACTGGAGCAGCACGTCCCCGCCGGTGGAGAAGGCCAGTGCGGGCAGCAGCAGCTTGGGCGCCCGCTCGGCGCGGGCCGCCACGTAGCCGGCCAGCAGCGGCACCAGCGCGGGCTTGGTGGCGTTCTGCAGCACGCTCGCGCCGGCGGCGATGGCGCCGAGGTGGGTGACCGAGGTGGCGGCGAAGGCGGTGAGCAGGCCGCGGGCGGTGCGCAGGCGGGTGGAGATGGTCATGCGGCGGTGCCCTCCGGGCGGTCGGTCGGCCCGGGCTGCCAGCCCGGGCCCTTGGTGAGGTGGCGCACCCGGTCGCGCCAGTTGGTCGCGGCGGCCACGTCACGGGCGATCGAGGCGTACTCGTGGGTGGCCACCCGCAGCGGGTTGTGGGTGCTCAGGTTCTTGGTCAGCCCGTAGACCGGCTTGGTGGTCTCGGGGGCGAAGGAGCCGAACCAGCGGTCGAACAGGATCAGGATGCCGCCGAAGTTGCGGTCCAGGTAGCCGCCCTGGGAGGCGTGGTGCACCCGGTGGTGGGACGGCGTGTTGAAGACGTACTCGACGGGGCGGGGCAGCTTGCCGATCCGCTCGGTGTGGATCCAGAACTGGTAGACCAGGTTGGCCGAGGAGCAGAAGGCCAGCGCGGCGGGGTGCACCCCGGCCAGGATCATCGGGACGTAGAACACCCAGGTGGTGGCCGAGGTCCAGGGCTGGCGCAGCGCGGTGGAGAGGTTGTAGTGCTTGCTGGAGTGGTGCACCACGTGGCAGGCCCAGAGGATCCGGATCACGTGGTGGCCGCGGTGGGACCAGTAGTAGAAGAAGTCCTGGGCCAGCAGCATCAGCGGCACGGTCCACCAGAGCACCGGCACCCGAAGGGGCGTCAGCTCGTAGAGCGCGGCGTAGATCGCCACGATCGGGATCTTCCAGAGCGCGTCGAAGACCAGGCTCCCCAGCCCCATGCTCAGGCTGGTCGCGGTGTCCTTGACGGTGTAGCCCTGCTCCTCCTCGTCGGGATGGAAGCGGTAGGAGACCACTTCCAGGACGGTGAGCAGCACGAAGGCGGGTATCGACCACAGCACGACGTTGGGCAGGTTCGGCATGCCCAGGACGATAGGTGACGGCGGGTGGCCTGCGGAAGAGGTAGTTACCCATGCGTAAGTAACGGGGTGCGGGTGGCAGCCACGCGGGGGACGTGCACCGTCTAGTCTGGTGGGCGACATGGAGCGGTACGAGGGCGGGGCGACGAGCGGGCGCGGGGCGGGGGCGGGGCAGCTCACCGCCGTCGTGCCGTCCGGCGCTGCCGTCCTCCACCCGGTCGCGGCCCCGGCCACCGGCCTTCCGGCTACCGGCCACCCCACCCCCGGCCACTCCGCTGCCGGGCGGCTCGCGGAGCTGCTGGCCGGCTCCGGGCCGTCCGAGGCCGATGCGCTCTTCACCGCCGCCTTCGGTCTCTACGGGGCCCGTCACCTGGGCGGCGTGCTGCCCGAGGACGAGGCCGACGACGAGGGCTGCAGCTGGTGGCACGGCCCGACGGTCCATCAACCCACCACCCTGCGCGGCCGCGAGGGCGGCCGCCGCAGCCGGGTCGCCCCCGGCCGGGACGCCCTGGCCGTCACCGGCCGCCGCGGCCGCCACCGCAAGCCGGTGCCCGGCAGCCCCGAGCAGGTCGCGGTCGAACGCCGCACCGCCGCTCGGCTGCTGGCCGCCCACCCGCTGGTCACCGCGGGCGGCCCGCACGGCGAGGGCCTGCCGCTGATCCACCGTCACGCCGACTGGCTGGTGGAGCGCTTCGCCACCCTGCTCGGCTACCCCCTCACCGTCGGCGCCGGCTACGCCCGCCTGCACAAGGCCCCGCTGCCGGGCCGCGCCCTCGAACCGACCGAGCACGGCCCCTGGACGCCGCAGGCGTACGCGGCCCTGGTCCGCGCCCTGGCGGCGGTGGCCGACGGCGCCGCGCCCGACCTGGCCGAACCGGCGGTCCGTCAGCAGCTGGCCGACTGGCGGGTGCTGACGGGAGGCCTCGCGGACCGGGAGCTGGCCGGAGCGCTGCTCAGCCCGGGCCCGCCGGACTCCCCCGTACCGGACCCGGTCGCGGTACGGCGGCGCCTGGCCGAGACCCCGGTGGTGCTGCTCGACGAACTGACGCCGGACCAGCGCCGCTGGCTGCTCGCCCACCGGGCCTCGGAGACGGCCCTGTTCGCCGACTTCCTCGGCCTGACCGCCGAGCACCGGGCCGAGGGCATCGCCCTGCTCGACCCGGCCGACGAACTCACCGACCTGGCCCTGCCCGGCAACGGCACCCTCGCCCAGGCCGCCCTGCTGCTCGCCTGCCGCCTGGTGGAGGAGCTGCGCCCCCTCCCCGAGGAGTCCGCCCCGCCCGCCGTCCTGGTCCCCGACGCCCTGATAGACGGCGCCCTCGGCGACATCACCGACGAGCACGGCCTGCGCAACGGCTGGCGCCGCGCCTACCTCGCCGACCTCACGGCCTTCCGCCGCGACGCCCTCGACCTCCTGCACCGCATGCACCTGATCGCCCCGGCCGGCCGCGCCTGGCTCCTCCGCGCCCCCGCCGCCCGCTACGCCCCGGCCCTCGAACCCCTCCCCGAGACCCCGGGCCGCCACTCCCGCTCCTACGCGGGCTGACGCCGCGGCGCCGCGGAGCGGCGACCTCAGGGGCGCGAGGTTCTGCCGATCCGCGGCTCCGCCGCGGGGCGCGCGGGGGTACGGCAGCACGTGCGACTGGCTGACGTGCCCCGATCCGGCTCCGGTCCGCCTGCCGTACTCGCGCAGTTCCTCGCGCCCCTGACCGCCCTCGGGGCGGTACCGGACCATCCGGGCGGAGCCCTCAGCGGCTGGCGGTCGCTATGGTCTCCTGCTGGCGGGCCGTCTCGACGGTGGCCGCGACGCCGAGGGTGCCGAGGGCGATCGAGGCGGCGACGGCCGCGCAGGCGATCAGGCGGCGGTGGCGGCGGGGCAGGGGGAAGCGCGGGCCTGGCGGGGCCGCGGGTGCCGGGACGGGCTGAGCGTTCATGACAGTGAGCATTCCAGGGCGGTGTTAAACGGTGACGACACCGGGGTGAAGCCCAGGTGGGAGCTGGGCGACGGGTCATCGAGGCTGTTCAGCATGCCACCGGAGGGGAACGACGCTGACGAACCATCAGCCGCGTTCGGCCCAGTTCACTCGGAAGGGGGAGGCGGGGGCGGGGAGGCGCCGTTGCGGCGGCGCCCCACGCCGTGGTCGGCCAGGGCGTCGCCGACGGCGACCCGGACGGCGTCCCGCAGGCCGTGTGCGGCGTGCAGGCGGGAGGGCCCGGCCGCCGGGTCGGAGCGCAGCTCGCGCACCAGGGCCAGGCAGAGCAGCAGCATCACCACGACGAAGGGCAGGGCGACCAGGATGGTGGCGTTCTGCAGGGCGCTGAGCCCGCCGGCCAGCAGCAGGGCGGCGGCCACCCCGCCCATCAGGACGCCCCAGACCACCACCAGCCAGGTGCGCGGGTGGAGCGAGCCCCGGCTGGAGAGCGAGCCGAGGACCAGGGAGGCGGAGTCGGCGCTGGTGATGAAGAAGGTCATCACCAGCAGCACCGCGATCACGCTGGTGACCCCGCCGAGCGGGAGCGAGCGCAGGGTCTCGAACATCGAGGCCTCGGCGCCCTGGGAGATGGTGCCGACCAGGTCGGCCGCGCCGGTGGAGTCGAGCCGGATCGCGGTGCCGCCCATCACGCAGAACCAGATGACGGTGGCGCCGCTGGGCACCAGCAGCACGCCGAGCAGGAACTGACGGATCGTCCGGCCCCGGGAGATGCGGGCGATGAAGGTGCCGACGAAGGGCGCCCAGGAGAGCCACCAGGCCCAGTAGAAGATGGTCCAGGAGCCCAGCCAGGCCTCGTCGGTGAAGGCGCCGGTCTGGGTGGCCATGGTGGTCAGGTCGGAGAGGTAGCCGCCGACGGTGGAGGGGATGGCGTCCAGCAGGTAGACCGAGGGGCCGAAGACGAAGACGAAGAGCATGATCAGCGAGGCCAGCACCACGTTGGCGGTGGAGAGCCACTTGACGCCCTTGTGCACGCCGGAGAAGGCGGAGAGCACGAAGGCGGCGGTCAGCGAGCCGATGATGATCAGCTGGACGTTCTCGGTGGACTTCACGTCGGTGATGTATCCGAGCCCGTCGGCGACCTGGAGGGCGCCGAGGCCGAGGCTGGTGGCCGAGCCGAAGACGGTGGCGAAGACCGCGAGCAGGTCGATGGCCTTGCCCATCCAGCCGTCGGCGCCCTGACGGCCGATCAGCGGGACGAAGGCGGCGGAGATCCGGTTGCCCCGGTTCTTGCGGAAGGTGGTGTAGGCGAGGGCCAGGCCGCCGACGGCGTAGATCGCCCAGGGGTGCAGGGTCCAGTGGAAGAGCGAGAACTCCAGCGCGGACTGGGCGGCGGCCGCGCTCTGCGGCTCGATCCCGGAGCCCGGCTGCGGGGCGGCGTAGAGCTGGAGCGGCTCGCCCACGCCGTAGAACATCAGGCCGATGCCCATGCCGGCGCTGAACATCATGGCGACCCAGGCCAGGGTGGAGAACTCGGGCTCCTCGTCGTCCCGCCCCAGCCGGATCCGGCCGAAGCGGCTGAACGCCAGCAGCACCGTGAGCACCAGGAAGACGTCGGCGGCGACCACGAACAGCCAGCCGAAGTTGTGCAGCACCCAGTCCAACCCGGTCTTGGAAGCCCGGCCGAGCGAGTCCGCCGCGAACACGCCCCAGGCGACCACCGCCAGTACGGCGACGGCGCTGACGCCGAACACCACCTTGTCGGTCGGGAGGGTGGCCCCCGGTTGTTCGTCGGGTCGGGTGCTCATCAGGGGGGCTCCAGCGGTCGGACAATACGTACATCTCGTACTATCTGCGGCTTTGACACGCGAGCCGGTGAGGACGCGCCGGTCAGCTCCTCGGTTTCCCTGACGCCACGTCATCCGCACACCTAGGATCGTCCGCCGGACGGCGCTGCCGGGGTGGCGGGCGCCACCGAGGGAGGGGACGGACCGATGGACGAGTACGCCTACGACCGGATGCGGCGCGAGCAGTGGCTGGCGGGGGAGGCCCGGGCGGAGGGGGTGGACCGGCGGACGCTGCTGCGGATGCTGGCGGCGGCCGGAGTGGCGGGGCCGGTGCTGACCGCGGTGGGGGCGGGCGCGGCGAACGCCGCCTCGCCGGTGCCGGATGCGACGAGCGCCGCCTCGCCGGTGCCGGGGATCGTGAAGCCGCTGCCGCCCGAGTGGTTCGTGCCGCGCGGCACCAACGCCGAGATGCGCTGGGACTCGGTGGCCGGCACCGGGTTCCACACGCCGACCGAGCGGTTCTTCGTCCGCAACCACACCAGCACCCCGCTGATCGACCCGGCCGCCTGGCGGCTGAAGCTGACGGGCAGTGGACTGCGGCGCGGCGACGTGGAGTTCGACCTCGCGCAGCTGAAGCGGCTGCCGTCCACCCGGATCACCGCCCTGGTGGAGTGCGCGGGCAACGGCCGCAGCTTCTTCCTCTCGCAGCAGGGCCGCACGGTGCCCGGCACCCAGTGGACCCTGGGCGGCGTCGGCTCGGCGAGCTGGCGCGGCGTCCGGCTGGCCGAGCTGCTGCACCGGGCCGGGCTGCGCCGCGAAGCGGTGGACGTGCTGCCCTCCGGGCTGGACCCGGAGTACGTCACCGGTGGCGTCTCGCTCGGACGGGTCCGCCGGCCGCTGCCGCTGGCCAAGGCGCTGGACGACGTGCTGGTGGCGTACGAGATGAACGGCGAGCCGCTCGCCCCCGACCACGGGGCGCCGGTGCGGCTGGTGGTGCCGGGCTGGATCGGGATCGCCTCGATCAAGTGGCTGGGCACCGTCGAGGTGGCGGACGAGCCGCTGTACTCGCCGTGGAACACCGACTTCTACCGCCTGTTCGGCGAGGCCTACCCGGAGGGCGGCAGCGCCCCGATCACCGCGCAGGTGGTGAAGAGCGCCTTCGAGCTGCCCTGGGCCGCCGTCCTGGAGGCGGGCCGCACCCACCGGCTGACCGGCCGCTCCTGGTCGGGCTCCGCGCCGGTGCGGGAGGTGGAGGTCTCCACCGACGGCGGCGCCGTCTGGCGGCGGGCGCACCTGCTGGACCATCCGCGCAAGGACGGCTGGGTGCGTTGGTCGTACGACTGGCGGCCCGGCCAGCCGGGTGCGTACCAGCTGCGCGCCCGCGCCACCGACCGGCGGGGGAACACCCAGCCGGTCACCGCGGTGCACAACCGTGAGGGCTACCTCTTCGACGCGGTGGTGGCCCACCCGGTGACGGTCAGTCGGCCGACGGCGGGTCAGGCCGCCTCGTAGGGGGCCAGCACCAGGCGGACCACGCCCTCCAGGCGGCGCCGGGCGTCGTCGAGCGTGGTCCGCCCGGTCACCCAGGAGGTCAGCTCGCCCTGCCAGGAGTGGCCGACGATGTGGCGGACCAGCTCCCCGGCGGCGGGCGGCAGGCTGGGGCTGACGGCGTCCAGCGCGGCGCCGTCGGCCCGGGCCAGCGACTGCAGGGTCTCGGAGGCGAACGGGTCGGTGGACGCGGCCACCGCCACCCGGAGCCGGGCCAGTTGGGGCTGGCGCTGGTAGGCCCGCATGCCGTTGCGGACGAAGCGCACCACCCGGTCGGTCTCGGCCACCCCCCGCCGGGAGCCGCGCTGCTCGGCGACCAGGTCGTCCAGCAGCAGCCGGTGCCAGTCCGCGATGGCGGCGGCCAGCAGGTGGTCCTTGGAGGAGAAGTACCGGTAGGCCGTCCCGAGCGCGACTCCGGAGCGTTCGCAGACCTGTTTCATCTGGAGCCGTTCCACGCCGGTCTCGTTCACCAGCGTCAGGGCGGCCTCGATCAGGCTCTTGCGGCGTTCGAGCTGACGGGGCGACATCGCCTCCACCGGCCTTGGTGACAGGTCAACCTTGGTCACCCGCACCATGATACGGGCCGGGGTCCGCCGAGCGAACGTCACCTGAACGGCCAAGTGCCCGGCTGCGTCAGGTCGGGCCCCGCCGGAGGCGGGGCGGACGGGGCGTCAGACCGCCCGCCGCCGGATCAGGGTCTCCTGGACGGCGGAGGCGACCAGCCGCCCTGCGCGGTCGTAGAACTCGCCGTGCGCCAGGCCCCGGCCGTCCGAGGCGGAGGGGCTGCGCTGGGCGAACAGCAGCCACTCGTCGGCCCGGAACGGGCGGTGGAACCACATCGCGTGGTCCAGCGAGGCGAGCACGATCCGGGACGGCTCCGCGCGCTGGAAGCGGTGCGCCTGGAGGTCGATCGCGGCGGTGGAGGCCAGCGTCAGGTCGGAGAGGTAGGTGAGCGCGCAGACCTGGAGCAGCGGATCCCCGTCGGGCAGCCGGCCGCCGGTCCGCAGCCAGACGAACTGCTGCGGGGTGCCGGGGAGTTGGCCGGGCAGCCCGGGGGAGTCGGCCGGGACGAAGCGCAGTTCCAGGGTGCGGAAGACGGCGGCCCGCTCGTAGTCCTCGGGGGCCGCGGCGGCCCAGGCCGGGAAGGGGTCGGGCAGGTCCTCCGGGGCGGGCACCGCGGGCGCGGCGGAGTGCCGGTCGGGCTCGTCCTCGGGGGTCTTGAAGGAGGCGGAGAGGGTGAAGATCGCCTCGCCGTGCTGGACCGCGGTCACCCGGCGGGTGGCGTAGGAGAAGCCGTCCCGGACCGGGTCCACCTCGTAGTCGATGGGATGGCGGGGATCGCCGGGGCGCAGGAAGTAGGAGTGCAGCGAGTGCACGTGCCGCCCGCCGCCGATGGTCCGCCCGGCGGCGGTCAGCGCCTGGGCGGCCACCTGCCCGCCGAAGGCGCGCATCGGCGCCCCGGCGTGGCAACGACCTCGGAACAGGTTCTCGTCCAGCCGGTCGATCCGGAGCAGTTCGACGAACCGCTCGGCGGTGTCCGCTGCGCTGGTGGCTCTGGAGGCTTCCGTCACGCGCACAGCGTACGACATCGGAGATGGAACAGGTTTCAGGAATGTTCGTTCTTGACTGACCGTTCCTTTACTCCTAGGGTTTCCCGCATGGGACGACCACGCGCGTTCGACGAGGACGAGACCGTCCGGGCCGCCGCCCGGGTGTTCGCCGACCGGGGTTTCGAGGGGACTTCGGTGGACGACCTGGTGACGGGCCTCGGGGTGCACCGCAACAGCCTCTACAAGGTCTTCGGCAGCAAGCGCGGCCTCTACCTGGCCGCCCTGCGCCGGCACCTGGACGAGGCGAGTCGGTGAAGAAGGTCCCCGCCGGGGCCTTGGCCTGGTACTCCTTGCCCTTGTCGACGAACTTCGACCAGTCCCCGGCCCAGAGCGCGCC
>NZ_JBSGEL010000040.1:0-78859 GCF_053602875.1 Kitasatospora sp. NPDC004289
GGCCCGGTTGTTACCACCCCGGCCCGCGGGGGGGGGGGGGGGGCCCCCCCCCCCCCGCCCCGCCCGGCTGTCTGACCGGGGCTCAGAGGTGGTGAACCGCGCCGCCGGGGGTCGTCCAGAGCCAGTTGACGGGGGCGTGCTGCTTCTTCGCCGCGTTGCGGGCCTTGGCGAGGCCGGCCAGGGCCTCGGTGACGCTCTCGCCGAGGGCGGTGAGGTCCGCGGGGACGGGGACGCGCAGCACGAAGTGCTGCTTGCGGTGGGCGAGCAGGAGCTCGCCGGTGGGGGTGGCGGCGAGCAGCGCGAAGTGGGTGAGGGCCTTGAACGGGGCCTCGGTGGTGCGGAGGGCGGCGCGCAGGGTGCCGTCGGCGGTCCAGGCGTAGAGGCCGTAGCGGTTGAGGTGGAAGGCGAGGCCGCGGTGCGGGTCGGTGGTCAGGTCGAAGAGGTGGCCGGTGTAGGGGCTGTCCGCACGGAGGTCCAGGCCGCCGAGGTGGCCGTGCACGGTGCCCTCGGCGTCCAGCAGGGCGAAGGCGAACCGCTGGCCCCGGCTCCCGGAGCGGTAGGTGCGGCCGTACACCGGGACGACGTAGAGCTCGTCGGAGAGCGGGGCGGGGCGGTGCAGGAAGGCCCGGTCCCAGTCGTAGGCGCTGCCGCCGACCAGCCCGGACACCAGTGTGCCGAGGGCGGGTGCGGGGCGGTTGTCGCCGAGCACCGGCGCGCCCGCGTGGCGGACGTGCGGGTGGGCGTCCTGCTCGGTCTGGCGGGCGGCGGAGGTCGACAGGGTGGCGAAGGCGTGCAGCACGGGCTTGTGGCCCGGGGCGAGCACCTCGCCGGGGTCGCTGACGGCGACCAGGTTGGGGATCGGGACCCCCCAGTTCTCCAGGCTGGTCTCGGAGACCAGGCAGAGCAGCCGGCCGCCCGGGGTGACGGCGACCGAGGCGGCGAAGGGGTCGTCCGGGCCGTTCTCCTCCTTGGTCCAGGAGTACGTGGACATCCGCCAGCCGGCCAGCTCCCGGTCCAGGCCGGGGGCGAGCAGGTGGGTGTTGCCCGGGCGGGAGCTGAGCACCAGCGTCCCGTCCGGCAGGAGCGCGAGACTGGACTCGTTGCCCCAGCTGATGGTCGAGCGGGTGCCGCCGGGGACCTCGTAGGGGATGACGGCGGTGGCGGTGGCCGCGCCGTCCGGGGCGTGACGGGTGATCAGCTGGAGGACGAAGCCCCGCCCGCCGTCCTCCGTGCGCTGCCCGTCGCGCCGCCACAGGCCGCTCAGCACGTAGGTGTCCCCCGCCCCGGTGCCGACCGCGTGCCGGATCTCGTGGCCCCAGTCGTCGGTCGCGGGGTCGAGGCCGAGGGACTCGGCCAGGGAGGCGGGCACGGTGATCGGAAAGAGCGTCATGACCGCCATCCTGGACCACCGTTGTGACAGGCCCGCAGGCCGGGGCGGTCGCGGGCGCCGCCGTATGCTGGTGCGGTTCGGCGGCCCGCGGGTCGCCAGGGGGAACGACACGGGGGCGGGGCGGGCGGCATGGAGCTGCGGGACATCGAGATATTCCTGGTGCTGGCCGAGGAGTTGCACTTCGGCCGCACCGCGCAGCGGCTGCTGGTCTCCCAGGCCCGGGTCAGCCAGGCGATCCGCAAGCAGGAACGCCGCATCGGGGCCGACCTGTTCGAGCGCACCAGCCGCACGGTGCGGCTCACCGAGGTGGGCCGCCAGCTGCGGGACGACCTCCAGCCGGTCTACGCGGGGCTGCAGCTCTCGCTGGAGCGGGCCCGCTCGGCCGCCCGCGGGGTCACCGGGAGGCTGCGGATCGGGATGATGCCGTTCAACGTCGTGGACCTGCACGTCTACTGGCGGACCTTCCGCTCGCGGTACCCGCAGTGGGAGCTGGAGATCCGCCAGCTGACCTACGACGACATCTTCGGCAGGCTGCGCAACGGGGAGATGGACGTCCTGGTCACCTGGCTGCCGGTGGAGGAGCCGGACCTCACCGTCGGGCCGGTGCTGTGCACGGACCCCCGGGTGGTCGCCGTGGCCCACGACCACGAGCTCGCCGTGCGGGGCTCGGTGGGGCTGGAGGTGTTCGCGGACTTCCAGCACGTCATGCCGCCGGGGATGCCGGGCTACTACCAGGAGCGGTACCTGCCCTTCGAGACGGCCCGCGGCCGGACGATCGAGCGCAGGGGGACGGTGACCAACGCCGAGGACCTGATCAACCGGGTCGGCATGGGCGAGATCATCCACGGCTTCCCCAGCCACGTCACCCGGTACTGGGGCATGCCGAACATCCGCTGGATCGCCGCCCCCGACCTGCCCACCCTCGACTTCGCCCTGGTCTGGCGGAGCGAGGCGGAGAGCGAGCTGATCACCGCGCTCGCCGGCACCGTCAGGGAGCTGGGCACCTTCGGTTTCTGACGCACCGACAGGTGGTGGACGGCGACCGGTGGGTCGCGACCGATAACAGCGGGGTTATCGGTGCGGCGCCGAAGTGCGCGTTGATCATCACCGGGCGGCCACGGGAGGCTGGAGCCACTCACCCGACGCCGCGAGCAGGAGCCCCACAGCCGTGACGGACAGCTTCGACCTGACCGTGACCCGCGCGATGCACGACGCGCTCCGCAGGGAGCTGCGCCACCTCGCCCTGGTCACCGCCTCGGTCGCCCACGACCCCTGCACGGTCCTGCGGACCGCCGCGGGGTGGGACCTGTTCCGCCGGGCGCTGCGGGCCCACCACGCCGCCGAGGACGACGCGCTCTGGCCGGCGCTGCGCGCGGCGCTCCGGGGCCGCCCGTTCTCGCTCGCCCGGCTGGAGGCGATCGAGGCCGAACACGCGGCGATCGCCTGCCTGTTGGCGGAGATCGACCGGGCGCTGGACGACCCCGGGGCCGCCACCGAACCGTTCGGCTCGCTCGCCGACGCCCTGGTCACCGGCCTGCGCGGGCACCTGCGCCACGAGGAGGAGACCGTCCTCCCGCTGGCCCGGACCGTCCTGGGCCCGGACGCGTGGGAGCACTTCGGCCACGTCCACGCCCGGCGGATCCTCGCCGACCCGGCCCGGCTGCTGCCGTGGCTGCTGGACGGCGCCGACGGGCCGACGGCCTCGGCCGTCCTGGTGCGGCTGCTGCCGGAGTCCGCCCGCCGGGCGTACGCGCGGCAGTGGTGGCCCGCCTACGCGCGCCTCGACCGCTGGGGCGGGCGGAGCGCACCACCATCCACCGATCACCATCCACCGATCACCGAACGGGGCACCGGGCCCCGTTCCACGGAAGACGGGAACGTCATGAAGGTCCTTCTCACCGGTGCGACCGGCTACATAGGCACGGCCGTCGCCGAGCACCTCACCGCGGCCGGCCACCAGGTGGTCGCCCTCGTCCGCGGCGCCGAGCCCCGGCCCGGCCACGCCTGGGCCGCGCAGGTCGCCGGCGACACCGCCGACCCGGCCACCCTGGCCGGGGTGGTCACGCCCGACATCGAGGCGGTCCTCCACCTCGCCCCGCCGAGCACCGACGCCGCCGTGGACGCGGCGGTGATCGAGGCGCTGGCCGCCCCGCTGCGCGGCACCGGCCGTGCGTTCGTCTACACCAGCGGCGTCTGGGTGCTCGGCGCCACCGGCGAGGCCCAGGAGGTCGGCGAGGACGCCCCGACCAACCCCGTCGACCTGGTCGGCTACCGCCCGCTGATCGAGCGTCAGGTCATCGCCGAGGCCGCCGAGGGCGTGCGCGCGGCCGTGATCCGTCCGGGCATCGTGTACGGGCGCGGCGGCGGCATCCCGGCGATCCTGGTCGACCGGGCCCGGGGCGAGGGCTCGCCCGAGTACTACGGCGAGGAGGGCGTGCGCTGGCCGACCGTCCACGTCGACGACCTCGCCGCGCTCTACGTGGCGGTGCTGGAGCGGGCCGGGGCCGGCACCCTCTGGCACGGGGTCTCGGCGGCCGCGACGCCGGTCCGCGACCTGGCCGTGGCGGCCGGGCGGGTGGCCGGGGTGGACGGCGCTCCGCGCGTGGTGCCCGCCGAGCAGGCCGCGCAGGTCTTCGGCCCGCTGTTCGCCGACGCGCTCGCCCTCGACCAGAGCGTCGCCGGCTCCGCCGCCCGCACCGAGCTCGGCTGGCGCCCGGCCGGGCGGGACGTGGTGGCCGAGCTGCTGTCCGGTTCCTACGGGCCGGTCGCGGCGGGCGCGAAGTAGTGGGGAGCGGCGCGTCCATGACGGACCACCAGCGGACCGACCAGGAGCTCGCCGCACAGCCGGCCGCGTACTGGACCGGCGTGGCGTACGAGGCCCTGATCTCGTTCACCCGCGCCCGGCAGGCCGAGAAGGGCTACACCCAGCCGCAGCTCTGGCTGCTGCGCAACCTCTCGGCGAACGACCTGTCCCCGGACGGCGGGAGCCGGACGGTGGCGGAGCTGCGGGCGGCCATGAGCGCGTACCTCCGGCCGGAGGACGACCTCGCGGCCGAGGGGGCGGCACTCGTCGAGCGCGGCTGGCTCCGCCTCGACGGGGAGGACCGGTTCCGGCTCACCGAGGAGGGCGAGCGCGCCCGGGTGGAGCTGGCCCGCAACGCCCCCGCGATCCGGGCCGCCCTCCACGAGGGCATCGACGACGCGGACTACGTCACCGCGCTCAAGGTGCTCGGGCGGCTGATCACCAACGCGGGCGGCACGGCTCCCTGACCGTCCCCCGCCCGGGCAGGGCGGCCGTGCTGGCCGCCCCGGGCCGGGAAGTCGGTCGGGCCAGGGCAGCCAGGGGCGCGAGGAACTGCGCGGGTCGGAAGGACCGGACCGTGTGCCGGGTACTGGGTTTCACTTGCAAGTGCCCGTCCGTACCCGGCACACGGGTCGCCGCCTTCCGGCCCGCGCAGTTCCTCGCGCCCCCGGGTCGCTGCCCTTCCGAGTGTCACCTTCCGGGTGTCACCTTCCGGGCGTCAGGGGTCGGGTTCTACCGCGAGTTCGGCCCAGATGGTCTTGCCGCGGGCCGCGTAGCGGCAGCCCCAGCGGTCGGCGAGCTGGGCGACCAGGAAGAGGCCGCGGCCGCCCTCGTCGCTCTCCAGGGCGCGGCGCATCCGGGGCTGGGTGTTGGACGGGTCGGAGACCTCGCAGACCAGGATCCGGTCGCGGATCAGGCGCAGCTCGACCGGGCCGCCCGCGTGGCGGATGGCGTTGGTGACCAGCTCGCTGACGATCAGTTCGACGGCGAAGTCCAGGTGGTCCAGGCCCCAGTCGGCCAGCCGGGCGGCGGTGTCGGCGCGGGCCCGGGCCACCTCGGAGAGGTCGGCGTACCGCCAGCCGGCGGTGGACTGCGGCAGCACGACGCGGGTGCGGGCGAGCAGCAGGGCGATGTCGTCGTCGGGGTGCTCGGCGGGGACGGTGGCGATCAGGTCGGCACCGATGGCGGCCAGCGGCCGGTCGGGGCGGTGCTGCCGGGTCAGTTCGGTGAGCAGGGCCGGCAGGGCGGTGTCCGGGTCGTGGCCGGTGAGGCCGTCCGTGTAGAGGGCCAGCAGGCTGCCGGCGGGCAGGGTCGTGCGGTACGGCTCGAAGGGCTGGTCGGCCGCGCCGAGCGGGGGCCCGGGCGGGACGGGGAGGTACTCGGCGCTGCCGTCGGGGGTGAGCAGCAGCGGGGGCGGGTGGCCGGCGCTGGCGAACTGGCACTCGCCGGTGACGGGGTCGTAGACGGCGAACAGGCAGGAGGCCCCGACGGTGTCGGGCTCCTCGGCCTCGGCGGCCATCCGCTGGACGAGGTCGTTCAGGCGGATGAGCAACTCGTCGGGCGGGAGGTCGAGTTCGGCCAGGGTCTGGACGGCGGTGCGCAGCCGGGCCATGGTCGCGGTGGCCTGGAGGCCGTGGCCGACCACGTCGCCGACGACCAGGGCGACCCGCAGCGAGGAGAGCGGGAAGGCGTCGTACCAGTCGCCGCCGACGCTGAGCGCGCCGCTGGCGGGACGGTAGGCGCCGGCGGTCTCGCAGGCGGTGCTGGTGGTGGCGGCGGGCGGGAGCAGGCTGCGCTGGAGGACGACGGCCGTCTGGTGCTCGCGGGTGTAGCGGAAGGAGTTGTCGAGGGCCAGCGCGGTGCGGTCGCAGAGGTCCTGCACCACCTCGACGTCCTGCTGGTCGTGCGGGTCGGCGTCGCCGGTGCGCCAAACCAGCACGTAGCCGAAGAGCCGGCCCCGGTGGTAGAGCGGGCAGCCGATCGCCGACCGCATGCCCGCCGGGATGTGACGGGCCGCCATCTCCGGCTGGTCGCCCATGGCGAGCAGGGCGGTGGCGGGGTCGAACAGGATGGCCCCGCCGACGACGATGGCGGCGGTCTCCGGGGTGGCCGCCGGGGTCGGCACCGGCTCGCCGACCTGGACGAGCGCGGCGGGCCAGCGCCCGTCGGCGGCCTTGGCCGCCACCCGGCGCGGGGCCGAGGCCTCCGGCCCGGGGTAGCCCAGCTGGGGGTCGCGGCCCTGGAGGACCGCGTCCGGGAAGTCAACGGCCGCGAGGTCCCCGAGAGCCGGGACCAGGACGTCGACCAGTTCGCGGGCGCCGCCGACCACGTCCAGCGAGGCGCCGATCTCGGCGGCCCGCCGGTAGGCCTCGGCGAGCTGCAGCCGCCCGGCCGGCCCGGGCCGCTCCGGCCGGACCACCAGGAGGGCGGCGGGGGCGCCCTCCGGGGCCCGTGCGCCGTCGGCCGAGGGCAGCAGGGTCAGGTCGGCGGTGAAGCTGCCGCCGTCGGCCCGGCGCAGCACGGCTCCCTCGACCCGGGCGGACCCTTCCGGCAGCGGTGCGCCGAGGACCTCGACGGCGGGGCGGCCGAGCGCCTCGGCCGCCGGGCGCCCGAACAGGTCGGCGGCGGCACGCGACCACCAGACGACGGTGGAGCGCCCGTCGACCAGGACGGTGGCGGTGCCGTCCGTCGCGAAACCTGGTGCGTCCACCGCGTGGTCCGCCTTCCGCTCCGGCCGGTGCTCTCCCGCAGCAGCTTGCCCCGGTTGGCCGGGGACGGCATCCGGGGTCGGCCGTCGGGTGGGGGTGCCGTGGCGCGGAACCCCCACCCTCTTTCGGAGTCAGGCGCCGACGTGGATGCCGGGGCGGCGCTCCGGGTCGGGTTCGTTGCGGCGGATGATCTCGTGGGTGACGGGAGCGGTGTCGCCCCGGCCCAGCAGGAAGTAGCGGAACATGTGCTTGAGCGGGCTGCCCTCGGCCCAGGCGAAGTAGCAGTGCGGCCGGACGCCGGTGGCGTCGCGCAGGGCGAGCAGGACCGCGGCGATCGCGTTCGGCGCGGCCGGGGCCTCGGCGCGCAGGACCCGGTAGCCGTCCACCTCGACGCCGCGCACCTGGAGGGTGTCGCTGAACTCGGAGGGGTCGACGACCTCGATCTCCAGGAACAGCACGTCCGCGCTCCCCGGCACCGGGTTGTCGCCGCGCTGCTCGCGTTCCTTGAACGCGTACTCGGCCGCGTCGCCGGTGTGGCGGCGGTTGGTGATGATGTTGATCGCGTTGTCGTGGGCCAGGGTGTCGGTGATGAACCGACGGGCCGTCGGGTCGAAGGCGATGGAGTCGGCGCGCAGCTCGGTGGTGCGGGAGATCCGCGAGACCAGCGACACCAGGACGATGCCCAGGATGAAGAACCCGGAGATGGTGATGCCGTCGGGCTTGTCGACGATGTTGGCGACCAGGGCGTAGAGCAGCACGGCCGTGAGGGCGGCGAAGCCGGCCGTGGCCGCGCGGCGGCGCCGGCGCAGGGCCGAGACGGTCACCGCGAAGGCGCCCGAGACCATCATCGCCAGCACGCCGGTGGCGTAGGCACCGGCCTGGGCGTTGACGTCGGCGTCGAAGACGACGGTGATGACCACGCAGAGCAGCGTGTAGACCAGCACCACCGGGCGCACCGCGCGGCCCCACTCGGGGGCCATCCCGTAGTCCGGCAGGTAGCGCGGCACGATGTTGACCAGGCCGGCCATGGCCGAGGCGCCGGCGAACCAGAGGATCAGGATGGTGCTGATGTCGTACGCGGTGCCGAAGGCCTCGCCGACCTGCTCGTGCGCCAGCCAGGCCAGCGCGCGCCCGCTGGCGGCGCCGCCGGGCTCGAACTCCCGGTGCGGGATGAGCACGGTGGTGACGAAGCTGGCGGCCAGCAGGTAGACGCTCATCACGGCGGCGGCGGTGGTGAGCAGCTTGCGGGTGTTGCGGATGCGGGAGTGCAGCCGCTGGGCCTCGTCCTCGCCCTCGGCGGCCACCAGCGGCATCATGCTGACGCCCGTCTCGAAGCCGGACAGCCCCAGCACCAGCAACGGGAAGGCCAGCAGCGCGGGTTGGACCAGCCCGCCGAGGCCCCCGCCGCCCTCGGTCAGCGCGTGCGTCCACGCCGACCAGGCACCGGGGGTGGTGACCACCTCCAGCACGCCGGCGCCGATGGTGACCGCGTTGAGCAGCAGGAACACCGCCACCAGCGGGATGGCGACCTTGACCGCCTCGCTGAAGCCGAGCAGGAACACCCCGCCGAGCAGCAGCAACAGGCCGACGGTCAGCGCGACTTCGTGGCCGTGCAGGGCGCCGGTGAGGTACGGGTTCTCCACCAGGTGGACGGAGGCGTCCGCGGCGGAGAGCGTGATGGTGACGATCCAGGAGGTGGCGACGAAGCCGAGCAGCACCAGCACGAACAGCTTGCCCCGCCAGAACGGCAGCAGGTCCTCCAGCATCGCCACCGACCCGGCGCCGCTCGGGCTCTCCTTCGCCACCCTGCGGTACATCGGCAGCATCCCGACCAGGGTCAGCGCCACCAGGATCAGCGTCGCCAGCGGCGAGACCGCGCCCGCGGCGAGGGCGGCGATGGCGGGGACGTAGGCGAGGCTGGAGAAGTAGTCCACGCCGGTCAGGCACATGACCTTCCACCAGGCCTGCGGCTCCGAATGGCCCTCGGCCGCGGCCGGGCCGACCGGCTGGACGCGGTACTTCAGCAGCCAGCGGGCAGCGGCGCCCTGCGGCTGCGCGCGCCGGGCGGGGCTCTCCACCACGGCCGGGACCGCGTGCTCGGGCTCCTCCGGGGTCTCCTGACCGGCCGCGGCCGAGACCTCCGGGCCGGGCTCCTGCGGGGCCGCCTGCCGAGGCACCGAACGGTCCGGCACCTCCGGCTCCGGTAGTGCCTGTTCAGCCGTGTTGCTCATGCCTGACCCTTCGTCACCTGGCGTCCCACCGTCGCGGCCGCCGGCGGGTGACCGCGTCACGGCCTGCGCCATCATGGAGCATGACCGGGGCCGCCGGAGCCCCACCCCCCGGGTTGACGGGTGGTCACGGCAGCTGCCCGGCAGCGCCGGCGGCCGGGGCCCGGCGACGCCGCCACCGGTCCTGACCTCACCCTCGCCCACCGCCTCCCCCGCACCGTCCGGCCGTCACCGCTCCGGACGGCTACCCGCGACCGCGCGTCCGACACCGCCGGATCCGGACGGACTCCCCGGAAAGGCCGACCGCACTCCGGGACTTGGGCCGGAGCGGACCGGGGCGGGCCGTCCCGGGGGCTGGTCCCGGGGCTGGTCCCGGGGCGGCCCGGCGGTCCAGAATGCCGAGCATGCGCGCATCGGACGCCCGTGCCTTCACGCACCGTCAGCTCGACGGCTGGACCGACGGCTCCGGCGGTCGGTCAGGCCACCCCCACCACTGGGCCGCCCGGACGGTGCTGGAGAAGACGGACGAACTCGCCGCACGGGTCGCCGGCGCGACCACCGATCCGGTCACCCGGGCTTCGGTGTACGTCACCGCGCTGCTCACCCACGGCTGGAGCCGGCACCGGCTCGCCGCCCTCGGGATGGACCCGGAGCTTCTCGACGCGGGTGACGCGGCGATCGGCCACATCAACCGGATACGCCGGTTCCCCGCGGCGGCCGCCGCCCGGGCCGCGCTGGTCCACGAGTGCTGGGCGGACCCGTCGGACGTCTACCGGGCAGCGGAACGGCGCAGGGTGCTGGCGAAGGCGGACGCGGGCCGGCCCGGCTTCGCCACGCCGGACACCGTACGACGGCTGATCGCCGACCTCGACTCCGAGGACCCGCTCGTGCTCGCGTACGCGGCGACCGCCCTCGGCGTGCTCCGCGCCCCCGAGGCGGTCGGGCCACTACTCGACGCCTGGGCCCGACTGGTCGGCCCGGGCGGGAAGCACACCGGCCCTGTCAGCGCTCTCCGGATGGCCGCAGTCCGCTCCCTCCGACCCGAACACCTCCCGCTCGTGGCGCGGGTGCTCTCCGAGCCCACACCCGAAGCCCGCTCGGAGGAGGATCGGGCCTGGGAGACGGAGGCCCTGTGGGGGCACCTCGCCGACTTCCTCCGCGCCCAGGACGATCCGGCCGCCCGGGCCGCCCTCGACCGGTACGAGGCGGGGGTCGAGCGGAAGACGCGCGCCCGGCTGGGCCGGCTCGCCGATGAGCAACCCCCTGCCGGGCGGGGCCCGTTCGTCCGCTGGCTGATCGACCGGGTCGCCGAGAAGCCCCTCCAGGGCGAGTACATCCAGGCGCTGGGGAAGTACGGTGACGTCTCCGCGCTGCCGGTGCTGACCGTCGCCCTGGGACACGAGCACGGGGCGGTCCAGGCCCGCGCCGACCGGGCCATCCAGCGGATCGGGGGGCGGGCGGCCCGTCGCGAGGCCGTCCTCACCGTGCTGCGTGACCCGGACTCCCTGCACCGGCGGGCCGCCTACGCCGCCGGCCGGATGGGGCTGGCCGAGGCCGTACCGCTCCTGCTCGCCTCCCTGCGCAGCGGCCGCCGCGAGGTCGAGGAGGCCGCCATCGCCTCCCTGGCCCGGCTCGGCGCGGTCGAGGCCGTCCCGGACATCCTCGCGCTGCCGCTGACGACGACGATCGGGCACCGCAACGAGCTGCACACCCGACTGCTCGCCCTGCGCCGACTCGGTCCCGTCCCGGGCGCCGACCCGACCCGGCTGGAGGACCTGGCGATCGACGCGATCCGCCGCACCCCGCCGAACGGCCTGCGCGAGTCCATCGCGGTGCGCGACCTCGCCACGGACGTCCTGGCGCTCTGCGACTCGCCCCGGGCCACCGACCTGGTGGTCCAGACCCTGGTGCACGGAACCGTCCGGGCCTCGCTGGTGCGCCCGCTCGCCGAACGCGGCGACCCGGCCCTCGTGGACCTGATGGCCCATCTGGTCCGCTGCGCGCCCGACCGCAGAATCCGGCGACTGGCCACCGAGGGCATCCTGAGGGCGGCCCACCACCCGCAGGTGGACCTCGACCGGTTCGAGAAGCAGATGGCCCGGCTCGGCGACGCCACCACCCGGACGTGGCTGGAGCCCCGCCTGCCGGAACGGCCCGGCCGCCTGCACCGCCTGTGCGAGGCCACCCACCACCAGGAGCCCCGGGTCCGCGCACAGGCCGTCAAGTCACTCGCGCTGGTGGGCGGTCCGCAGGCCCTGGAGCTGATCGCCAAGCTGCGGGAGGACCCCAGCCGACACGTCCGGGCCTGCGTCGCCGGAGCCCTGCGCCGGACGAACCCACCCGCCTGACCCGGCACCCGGCCGAGAGGGGTTGGGAGCCGGGGCAGCGGAAACACGGGCAGCATGCCGACGTTCCGCGATCACCACGACCACGCTCCCGACCCGCTCGGGCCCGGCCACTCCGGCCACCCCGACCGTCCCGGCGGGGATGTGCCCCGAGGCCCGACCGATCTGCCGCGCCGCAGCTGGTGGCCGGTACTGCGCCGCACCGGCCTGGAGTTCCTGGAGGACGAACTCCCGGACCGGGCCGCCGCGTTGACCTACTACGGGGTGCTGGCGGTCTTCCCGGCCCTGCTCCTGCTGGTCTCCCTGATCGGGCTGGCCGGCCCTAGCGTGACCGGTCGCCTCATCGACGACCTCGCGGCGCCGGCGCCGGGGCCCGCGCAGGACGTCCTGCGCGGTGCGGTCGTCCAGCTGCAGGAAGGCCGCGGCAGCAGCGGCGTCCTCGCGGCGGTCGGCCTGCTCGGTGCGCTCTGGTCCGTCTCCGGCTACATCGGCGCGTTCATCCGGGCGTCCAACGCGGTGTACGACATCCGGGAGGGACGACCGGTCTGGAAGCTCACCCCGATCCGGCTCGGGCTGACCGTGCTGCTGCTCGTCCTGCTGGCCGCCAGCGCGCTGATCGTCGTGTTCACCGGGCCGCTGGCCCGGCGGGCCGGCGACCTGCTCGGCCTGGGCGACACCGCGCTCGGCGTGTGGTCGGTCGCCAAGTGGCCGGTCCTGGTGCTGCTGGTGGTCGCGATGGTCGCCCTGCTGTACTGGGCCGCACCCAACGTCCGCGGCCGGGGCCTCCGTTGGGTCTCTCCTGGCAGCGTGCTGGCGGTCGTGCTGTGGCTGCTGCTGTCGGGCGGGTTCGCCGCCTACGTCGCCGGCTTCGGCTCCTACAACCGGACGTACGGCGCCGTGGCCGGCGCCATCGTCTTCCTGGTCTGGCTCTGGCTGACCAACCTGGCGATCCTGCTGGGCCTGGAGTTCGACGCCGAGCTGGTCCGCCAGCGCGGGATCGAGGGCGGCATGGCCGCCACCCGCGAGCCCTACCTCGAACCGCGGGACACCCGCGCCTGGCCGGACGGCGCACAGCCGTGAACGCCGGACGGCGGCCGGCCCCGATGGGGTCGGCCGCCGTCCGGACGGCTGGGTCAGGCGGCTGCCAGGCGCCGGAGGAGGTCGCGGTAGTCGCGGAGCGCGAGGCGCAACTCCTCGGTGCGCTGCGGGCCTTGACCCTGGCCCTGGCCCGGGCCCGAGTGGTCGGCGTCGGCCTCGGCGTGCCAGGAGGCGCGGAGCGCGGAGCGCCGCTCGCGCAGGTCCGCGGCCAGCCGGCCCAGTGTCTCCTCCAGTACCGTGTCCGCCTCCCGCACGGCGCCCCGGGGGTCGTCCACGAAGCCGCCCAGCGCCCGGTCCAGACGCTGCGTCAGCTGCGCGGCGACGTCCTGCGACAGGAGGCGGTCCTGACCGGTCCGCCCGCTGCGCCCCTCGCCGGACGTGCGTTCCCGCTCCTCGGCGACCGCCGCGTCGTAGGCGGCGGCGATGTCACCGGGGCCGGACTTCCGGGTGTCCGGGGCCGCCTCGCGGCGCGGGTCGGCGGAGCGGGCCCAGCGGCCGGTGGTGCCGGTGCCGGCGGTCCGGCTCCGGGGCCGGTCCTGGGCACGCGGGCTGTCCACGGAGTCGGTGCGGTGCTCATGGTGACTGATGGTCATGCTGTCCTCCTCGGTCGTGGGACGGGTTTGGGTGGGGCGTGCTGCTCAGGCGTGGTGCTCGCGCTGCTTCGGGAAGTGCCGCAGGGCCCCGCCGCCCGGCGCCACCGGCGTCCCGGCGCGGACCGACCGCACCGCCTCGCCGGCACCGGCACCGGCACCGGCACCGGCACCGACACCGACCAGCACGGTGAACAACTCCCGTGCCCGCAGCAGGGCTTCGCGCCGTTCCTCGGTGTCGGCCGCCTCCGGGCGGGCCTTGGCCCGCAGCACGCGGTAGGCCTCGATCTGCTCACCGTGGTCGACCGAGATCGCGTCGATCCGGGCGTCCACGTCGGAGTCGGGGTAGCCGCGTTCCCGGGCCACCCGGGCCAGCAGCGTCTCGGCCTCGGCGAGGGCCCGCTCCGGGGAGTCGACGAAGTGCATCTGCACCTCGGCCCACTGCTGCTCGGCCCGGGCCCGGGCTGAGGGCTCCAACGGAGCCAGCACCAACTCACCGTGCTGGGCCACGCGTTGGGCGAGTTCCTGCTCGGCGGCGGCGGTGTCGCCGCCGTACCGGGCCACGGTGCGGCCGTACTCGGGCCCGAACCGACGCTTCAGGTCGGGGTGCCGCTCCCGGCGCTGCCGCAGGCCGACGGCCACGAGGACCGCCACCGCGACGGCGACCAGGACGACCGCCACGATCAGACCACTCGACATGCTCCGTCTCCCGTCGTCGCCGCACCGTGACCGTTGTCCACGGTGCGTCCTGGGAGCGCGCCTGCCCCGGATTCGGCGCCTCACGCACCGTCAGATGTCTACTCCGAAAGGCTGATGTGGAGGACGCAGGTGTCGTCGCGGCGCTCGCGGCCGTCCTGGAGGGTGCGGACCAGGGCGTCGACGAACCGGGGGGAACCGGCTCGGGCCTCGGCGGCGCGGGCCAGTCGGGCCAGGCCCTCGTCGATGGGCTCGCCTGGGTGCTCGACCAGGCCGTCGGTGTAGAGCAGTAGCTGGTCGCCGGGCAGCAGGTCCAGGGTGGCGGCCCGGTAGCCGGGGGCGTCGGCGGCGCCCAGCAGGATGCCTTCGGGGGACGGCAGGAAACGGGCCTCGCCGTCCCGCAGCAGCAGCGGCGGCGGGTGGCCGGCCCGGACCCAGGTGAGCCGGGAGGTGGCGGGCTCGTACACGGCCATCACCATGGTGGCCGTGTGGAACTGACGGTCCGAGGTGTGCAGCAGCAGGGTGTTGAGGTTGGCCAGCACCGTCGGCAGCGGGGTCCCGGTGACCGCCATCCCCTTGGCGGTGAAGCGCAGCAGGGCCATGGTGGCGACCGCGTCCAGCCCGTGGCCCGCGACGTCCCCAACCACCAACAGCGCCCGGCCGTCCGGGAGTTCGATGGCGCTGTACCAGTCACCGCCGAGCTTGAGCCCCTCCTGGACCGGCTGGTAGGCAACGTCGACCGTCAGACCGCCCAGGCGCAGCACCTGCTGGGGCACCGGCAGGAGGGTCTCCTGGAGCCGGGCGGCGAGGTCGCGTTCGGCCGCCAGCTGGCTCTGGTGGCTGAGCACGGCCCGCCGCTGCTCCAGCAGTTGGCGCTCGGCCCGCTCGGCGGCGGTGCGGTCCTGGAACAGCCCGTGCAGGCGGACGGGCCGGCCGTGCCCGTCCCTCTCGGTCTCCGCCAGGACCCGGACGTGCCGCACCTCCTGGCGGGGCAGACGGATGCGGACGGTGCGGTCGATCGGTTCGCCGGAGCGGAGCAGCCGCCGCACCTCCGCCTCCAGCAGCCGCCGGTCCTCGCCCTCCGCGAGCAGGGCCAGCTCCTCCAGGCTCAGCGGGCCCTGTGACCGCTCCCGGTCGAAGATCGAGTACGCCTCCTCCGACCAGGTGACCTCGTCCCGGGTCAGGTCGCGGTCCACCCAGCCCATCCGGCCCAGGCGCTGCATCAGGGCCAGGCGGCGCTCCGCCCGCTCGCCCGGGTCCAGGAGCTCCCAGGACACCAGCAGCCCGCCCCGGCAGGGAGCGGCCGACACGCTCCACCGTGAGCGGTACGGGATCCCGGCGGAGGTCTCCAGGTACTCCAACTCGCCCGCGTAGCGCGTCCCCCCGAGCGCCGCCAGGTACCCCTTCCAGAGCTCGGTGCCGCGCGTGCCCGGATAGCTCCCGAGCAGCGACCGTCCCAGCAGTTCGGTGCCCCGGCGCCCGCCGACGTCGACCGCCTCCGGCGAGGCCGCCACCACCACGAAGTCCGTCACCTCGCCGCACGGCCCGTACACCGGTCGGAGGAACACCACGGATCCGGTCAGACCGGCCAGGACCTCCGAGACCACCTCCGGATCTCCGCCCGACGCCGCGGGACCGCTGCCCGGCTCCGGTGCCACCCGTTCCTCGAGGTCCGTCATGCGAGGAGCATGTCACGCATCGACCCGCTCGTGGGCGAACCCCCTCGCCGACGCACACCCCGGCACACTGCCGAAGTGGGGACGAAGGGCCGTGTCCAAGGGGACGTTCGGCGGCCGATCCGCCGCTCCGGCGGCAGCAGGATGAGCTCATGAACCGTCGAACCCGCCACCTGGCCCTGGCCTCCTTCGTGCTCGCCCTCGCCGCCGCCGGCTGCGCGACCACCGAACGCACCGGCACCCCGCCCGCCCCCTCGCCCGCACCCTCCGGGCCTGCCACCGCTCCGGCCGAGGTGGCGCCGCCCGCGACCGGCGCCCAGCAGGCGGAGCAGGCCGGCCGCGAACTGGGCCACCAGGCGGAGCAGGCCGGCCGGGAGACGGGCTGTCAGGCGGAACAGCAGGGGCGCGAGCTGGGGCGCCAAGGCGAACAGCAGGGACGGGAGCTGGGACGTCAGGCCGAGCAGCAGGGTCGGGAGACCGGTGAGCAGTGGCGCGAGTACGGCGAGTCCTGGCGCCGCTGACGACCGGTCACCCGCCCGTGGACGGCCGGCCCGTCAGCCGCGACGGGACCAGACCGGAGTGACGACGGCGATCAGGACGGCCGCGACGCCGATCTGCAGCAGGTGGCGGATCCAGTCGATGCCGCCGGTGTCCCGCACGCCGAGTCCGCTCGCGAGGGCGTTGCCGGCCAGGCCGCCGATCGCGCCGAGGATCACCGTCAGCCAGAGCGGGATCGGCTGGCGGCCGGGCAGGACGAGCTTGGCGAGCAGGCCGATGACCAGGCCGGCGATGAGGGCCCACAGGAACGACATGGGTGAACTCCCTTGTCCGAAAGGGTGCCCCGCGCATTCAGCACGGGCCGTGCGGTCCTTTTGCCCCGGATGTCCGGAGGGCAACCACACCCACCTGCCACGACCGCCAGGGGTCGGTGCCCCGGTGACGGCAGGTCAGCCCCGTGCCAGGTGGGACCACCCAGCGGGGCGGTACGTCACCGGCGACCGGTAGCCTGCGGACATGTCGGTCAACATCGATCTCCACTTCACCATCTCCCGCCTCGCCGACCCGGCCCAGGCCGAGGCCGTCGCCTCGTCCATCGGCGACCTGCTGCGCGACGAGGGTTTCGAGGGCCAGATCAGCTACGGCGCGGTCCGCGACAACGGCGTCGACTACGTGTCGGGCGAGTCGAAGTTCCCGATCAGCATCAGCGGGTTCGGCCGCTGGCAGCCGTACTTCGAGAGCTCCTTCGCCTCCGCCGTCGCCGAGGCCGCCCCCGACGCCGAGGTCGCCATCGAGTGGGGCTACCCCGACGAGGAGTACTGACCCCGCGCCCGCCACGAACTCCGGGTCGGTCCGGTCCTCGACGAACCGTCCGGCGACCTGGCTCGGGTGGACGCCGCGCAGTCCGCCGCCGGCCGTGTCCCGAGCGGTCCCTAGTCGACCGATCCCTCCGTGGTGTATCTGGCGATGTCGTCCACGGCGATCGAGCCGCCGTCCACCAGGACCCGCAGCGTCCCGTTCTCCCGCCTGAGGCCGACCGCGGTCTGGAGCTCCCCGCCCGCCGTAGCGACGCGAAGGGTCCGGGGGTAGGCGGCCAGCGCGAGCAGCAGTTGGGAGGAGGCGTCCGGCACGGCGGCCTCGGCCGCTGCGGACTTCGGCTTCTGCAGGTCCGCGGCGGTGCGGAGGAACTCGGCCGCCACCAGCGCGCTGGAGCCCACCTTGGCGGCGGTCGCCGACGCCCGGCCGTCCACATCGGCCTTGACCATGATGGCGATCGCCAGGGCAACCGCCGCGAGGCAGAACCCCACGGCGGCGATGGCCGCGACCTTCAGCGGCTCGGTGGACGCTTCGAAGAACTTCCACGCGGCGAGGACGGAGCCGGCTCCTCCGCCCGCCATCAGACTTGCCCAGAGTTTGGTCAGGTCCAACGCGCCGGCCCGCACCACCTGCAGGCTCTCCGGTGTGCTGAAGCGGGACTCCTTCTCGCCCTCCTTCAACTTCGACAGCAGCTGCAGGCTGCTCAGCAGGTCCGCGAGGGGGGCGGCGAGGTCGTCCTTCTCCTCCACCGCGTTGTCGGGCCACTTGATGACGGGGTCTGCCACGTCCGACTGCCTTCCCTGCGGGCAAGGGGCCGACCGCGCCGTCCTCCTGACGGCGTGCCACCGACCTGCGCCTGCGCGCGAGCCCAGCATCGCGGCCGCACGCCGCCCCGGCGCGGCGGGCACGTCCGAACGGCGGACCCCTCGGCCGGAAGGGTCAGCCGAGGCCGGCCGGGACGGGTGGCCGGTGGATCTCCTCCGGGTGGGCCGTGTGGCGTAGGGCCTCCTGGTGGGCGACGGTGCCGGCGGCGACGAGGGCGTTGAGGCCGGTCTCCAGGGTCTGCATGCCGTCGCGGTGGCCGGTCGCGATCACGTTGCGGATCTGACGGGTCTTCCCCTCGCGGATCAGGTTGCGGATCGCCGGGGTGGCGACCAGGACCTCGAAGGCGGCCGCCCGGCCGCCGCCGATCCGGGGGACCAGCGTCTGGTTGAGGACGCCGACCAGGGTGTGCGCCAACTGCAGGCGGACCTGGGGCTGTTGGGCGGCCGGGAAGACGTCGACGATCCGGTCCAGGGTCTGCGCCGTGTCGTTGGTGTGCAGGGTGGCGAGCACCAGGTGGCCGGTCTCGGCGATGGTCAGGGCGGCGGAGATGCTCTCCGGGTCGCGCATCTCGCCGAGCAGCAGCACGTCGGGGTCCTCGCGCAGGGCCGCGCGCAGCGCGGCGGGGAAGGACTCGGTGTCGGTGCCGACCTCCCGTTGGTTGACGGCCGAGCGCTTGTGGTGGTGCAGGTATTCGATCGGGTCCTCGATGGTGAGCACGTGCGCCGCCCGGTGTGTGTTGACGTGGTCGAGGAGCGCCGCCAGGCTGGTGGACTTCCCCGACCCGGTCGGTCCGGTGACCAGGACGAACCCGCGCGGCAGGCCCGCCCATCCGGTGACGACCGTGGGGAGCCCGAGCTGTTCGGCGGACGGCACCGCGAACGGGATGATCCGCAGGGCCAGCGCCGAGGCGCCGCGCTGGACGAAGGCGTTGCCGCGCAGCCGGGCCCGCTCCCCCCAGCTGAACGCGAAGTCGACCTGCCGGTCCCGGCGGAAGCGTGCGGTGAGCTCCGCTCCCAGGACCCCGGTCACCAGGCGGTCGACCTCGGCCTCGGTCAGCACAGCCCCCTCCACCCGCCGCAGGGCGCCGTCGACGCGTAGGAACGGTGCCGCTCCGGCGGTGAGCAGCAGGTCGCTGCCGCCCCGCGCCCACAGCTCGTCGAGCAAGTGGGAGATGACCGCGGCCCCCGGGCCGGACGCGGGCGGCGCCGCGGTGGTGTGCTCGTTCATGACAGGACCTTCCACTGCTCGACGGTGGCGTTGTGGCCGTCGAAGGAGACGGCGGCCTGGAGGAGCGGGCCGGACAGCAGGTCGATCCGGGTGCCGCCGAGGTGGGCGGTCGCGCCGCCGCCGCCGGCGGTGACGGTGTGGGTCACGGTCAGCCCGGCCAGTTGGGAGGTGTCGGTCAGACCGCAGGGTGCCAGGTCGATCCGGTCGGTCACCGGCGCGTCCGGGCCGGTGCGGACCGGGACGGACAGGGCTCCGTCGGCACCGGTGCAGGTGCTGCCGGGGAAGTCGACCGACACCTTCACCGAGGCCACGTCGCCGCTCTCCCGGTGCGTCACCCGGAGGGTGGCGTGGTCGAGCGGTCCGCTCCTGGCGGGGGCCGGCCGGTCGTAGCCGCCGAGCACGAGGGAGGCCCGGCCGTCTCCGGGGAGGGCGGCGTCCGCGACGTCGACGGGGGCGCCGGGAGCGGGGTCGGCGAATCCGCCGGCGTCGGTGGCGGAGGAGGGCTGTGCGGTCACCGTCGGATAGGCGGTGAACCGTACCGGCTCCGGCGGGATGCCGATCACCGGGCGGAGGTACCCGGGGGCCGGGGTGATGCCGACCGCGATGCTGCGGGCGACGATGCCGCGGGTGACGACCTGCGAGGTGACCTGACGCATCGACAGGTCGACGGCCGCGGTCGGCGCATAGACGGTGCCGTTGATCACCAAGCGGCTGTGCTCGGTGGCCGTGTCGGCGTCGGAGGTCGACTTCAGCACCGCACAGCCGCCGCCCGCGGTGAGGCAGCCGGACAGGGGCCGGATGGACGGGGCGCGGTACACCAGGTCGAGTTCGACGCCGTCGAGCCGGGCGGTGGCCGCCGTACTGTCCGCGCCCAGGCTCACCGCGTGGTCGACGGCGAGCGAGGTCAGCTGCTCGCCCCGGGTGACGCCGCAGGCGCCGAGGTCGATGACGTCGACTCCGAGCGCCCCTTGACGGGGGGTCAGGGGGTGCCGCGCGTCGCAGGCGGTACCGGTGCCCGAGACGGTCAGCGCCGCGGTCGGTGCGGCAGGCGCCGCCGATGCGGACGCGGGCGGCTCAGCGGGCACGGGCGGCTCAGCGGGCGGGGTCGGGGTGACGGGCGGGGCCGGGGTGGTGTCGTCCTCCTGGTGGGACACGCGGAGCAGGACCTTGTCGATCACCGCCCCCGCCGGCAGTGGCGCTGCCGCGAACCCGCCGAGCCGGATGGAGGCCGTCGGGGTGGCGGTGCCGAGGGTCGCGGTCGAGGGGGTGGCGTCGATCGCCCGCGCGTTCCGGGGATCGGTGAAGGCCGCGGCGGCGGGTGCGGCGGCGCCGACAGCCGTCGTGGGCCGCACCGTGAGCGGGGGTCGCCAGCTCAGGTCCAGTGCGAGGCCGTCGAGTTGGGCCTCGGCGGTGGTGCCGGCGGCGCCGAGGGCGGCGGTGTAGGTCACGGACAGGCCGGTCAGTTGGGCCGGGTCGGTGAGCCCGCAGGCGGCCGCCAGGTCCAGGGTGTCGGTGCCCAACGCCCCCTGGTGGGTGGGGAGTTGCTGCGGTCCGGCGCAGGGGCCGGGCAGGGCGGGCCCGGTCAGGGTGACCGCGGCCGTCGGCGGCGGTCCTCCCGGTGCTCCGGGGTCGCCGCGGTGCGCGACGCGCAGCAGCGCGCCGTCCAGGACCGAGCCGGGCGCCACCGAGGTGGTGTCGAACCCGCCGAGCTCGATGGTGGCAGTCGGCGCGGCCGGGCCGAGCGCGGCGCGGGCCGTGCCGGTGCCGTCGATCGCCCGGGCGTCGGCCGGGGACGTGAAGCCGGTCGACCGCGCGCTCGTGGCGGGCAGGGGTGGCGGCGGGGTGTGGACGACCTCGAGCCAGATGCCGTCCAGCGAGGCGGTGCCTGCGGTGCCGCCTGGTTTGAGTCCGGCGGTGTAGCCGGCGGTGAGGCCGGTCAGCCGGTCCGGGTCGGTGAGGCCACAGGCCGTCAGGTCCAGGCGGTCGTCGCGCAGTTCGGTCCGGACGGGGAGCGGCAGGCCGGTGCAGCTGCCGCCGCCACCGGCGGGGGTGACGGTGATCGCGGGCGCCGCGAGGTCGCCGGTCTCCCGGTGGGCCAACCGCAGCACGGCGGAGACGATCGTCGACCCGGACGGCAGCGGTGGCAGGCCGAACCCGCTGAGGGTGATCGACGCGGTCCGGGCCGACGGGCCCAGGTCGGCGCGGACCACCGCGGGGGCGGGCTGCTCGCCGATCTCCAGGGCGCTGTGGGCGTCGACGGCGGCGAACCCGGTCGAGGCCGACACCGCGGTGGGCTTGGCGGTGGTGGGGGTGCGGTAGGTGACCTCCAGCCAGATGCCGTCCAGGCGTTCGGTGGCGGCGGTGCCCCCGGTGTCCAGGGTGGCGGTGTGGGTGACCGTCAGGGCGGCGAGCCGGGCCGGGTCGGTGAGTCCGCAGGCGCCGAGCAGGTCGACCGGCGGATCCGTGGCGAGCTCCGCGTGACGGGGCGGGCTGACGGTGTGGCAGGTGTCCCGGCCGACGGCGGTGATGACCGTCAGCGCGCCGGGGGCGGTCAGCTCGCCGTCCTCCTGGTGCCGGACGTGGAGCGTCGCGCCGGTGACCACCGAGCCGGGCGGGACCTGTGGGGTGAAGCCGGCGAGCCGGATCGAGGCCGACCGGTGGTCCGTGGGGTCGAGGACGGCGTCGGCGGTGCAGCCCGCGGTGCCCGAGGGCTGCGGACAGCCGGGCGGGCCGGGGCGTTCGCCGCCGGTCAGGGCGCGGGCCGGATCGGTGAAGCCGGTGCCGGCAGCCACGGCGGTCGGCCGCAGCGTGTGCGAGGGTTTGGCCTGCTGGACCCCGTACACCGCGACCTGCTGCGCGTCCGGCCGCACCGGGGCGCAGAGTTCGACGTGTCCGCGGTCCACCTGGAACCGGCTGCCGCCGCCCATCACGACCTCGACCCCTTCGGGGCGGGTCCGGTCGCAGCCGCCGGGGTTGGGGACACTCGGGCGCGCGGGGGCCGCAGGGTCCCAGCCGGTGGGGGTGCCGCCGACCACGTCGACCGTGGGGTCGCCGACCGTCCAGGCCTCGGTGCCGCCGGTGAAGGTGAAGTCGAAGTAGTGGAGGCCCGGTTGGAGCCACAGGACGGCGCCGGGGCAGTCGCCGCCGGTGAGCCGGTTGAGGGCGCGGGCGTCGTCGTAGTAGCCGGGCGGCAGCGGCACCAGCCATCCGCCGGTGCCGGGGCAGCCGGGCACCGTCCGCCGGACCGGGACGGCGGTGGTGGGCGGGGTGAGGTCCGGGTCGGCGCCGAGGGCGTCGTCGGCGGGGGCGGGCGGGGTGTCGTCGGCGCAGCTGTGCGCGTACGGCGGCTGGGTCGGGGGCAGGGGGGCCCGGGAGACGGCGGCGGAGCAGGGCCCGACGGCGGACACGTCGCCCGTCACCACCATCGAGGCGCCGGTGGCGGTGGTGATGGAGGAGCGGGAGAAGACGCTCCCCTGCACGCGCACGCCGGGCGCGGTCACCTGGATGCCGTCCCCGGGTGCCTGCCCCAGGCTGCGCAGTGCGTCCTGAGGCTGGGTCAGGCGCGCGGTGGCGGTGGAGGCGTTGAGCGGGTCGCAGTGCACGGTCGTCCGCCGGCCGTTGATCGGCGGGGCGGTGTAGTCGGCGCACGGGTTGCCCCGTGCGAAGGCCTGGATCGCGAGCTGGGTGGCGCCGTCCGCGCTGTAGGCCCGCCTGCCCTGCTCGGCGTACGTGCCGGCGGCCTTCAGCGAGGCCCCGGTGAAGGACAGGACCGACACGGCGATCAGGCTGAAGACGAGGACGAAGGCCAGCGCGAGGATCAGGGTCGCGCCCTGCTCGTCGCGGTGCGGGCGGCCCGGGCACGGGCGGCCGGTCACGAGGTGCCCACCCGTCGGACGGCGGTGAGGGTGGTCGGGGGCGCGGCGGGGTCGGTCCGCACGGTCAGCGTCACCTCCAGGGGTGAGGTGCACGAGATCTCGGCACCGCAGGTCAGGGTCACCGGCCGGGTGACGGCGGCGTTGTCGAAGCGGCCCAGCGCCTTGGTGGCCACGACCCCGCCGGTGCAGCTGAGCCGGGTGAGGGCGCCGCTCGCCGGGTCGTAGGCGTAGACGACGTCGGTGCCGGTCCGGGTCAGATGAACGATCGGGTCGGCCGCGCCGCACGCGGGGGTGGTCGTGACGCCGTCGGCGCTCTGCACGTCACCGTGGAAGTAGCGGGTGAGCGCACCGGTGGCGCCGGAGGCGGCCACCCGCTTCTCGGTGCCGGCGGTGAAGCGGAGTCCGAGGAGCACCGCCGTCGGCAGCAGGGTCGCGATGATGCCCACGATGACGATCGTGACGAGCAGTTCGGTCAGGGTGAACCCGGACTCCGGGTGCCCGGGAGGCCGATGCGCCGTCATGACGCCATCCCCTCCCGCTTGATCACTTCGAGGGTGGTGTCCCGGACGGGGCGCGGGCCGCCCGACCGCACGGTGAGCGTCACCTGCTGCACGCCGGTGTCGGCCGCCGGGCAGGTCGCGGTGAACGCGCCGGCCCCGTCCCAGTACCGGACCTCGACGGTCACGGTGAACCCGGCGGGCGGGGTCGGCGTGCCGTAGCTCCGGGCGCAGGGGACGTACGGGCCGCCGAGGATCCCCTCCGCGGCGGTACGGACGGCCGCATCGGCGGTGGTCACCTTCCGCTGCGCGGCCGAGCCGGCAATCGCCGTCCCGATCCCCCCGAGGATCGCGACGAAAGCGACGCCGATGAGGGCCACCGCCACCAGCGCCTCGACCAGGGTCTCGCCCTCCTCGCCCCGCCGGTCCGGGCGCCGCAGGCGGTCCGGGTGCTGAGGGAGGTCCGGGTGCTGCGGGCAGTCCGGGTGCTGCGGGCAGTCCGGGCTGCTCGGGCGGTGCCGTGGGTGGCGGGCCGGGCCGGTCACTGGACCTCGACCTGGCTGTAGACGCCGTAGATCGCCGAGAGCAGCGCCACGGCCACGAAGCCCACCACGGCCCCGACCATGACCACCACGGTCGGCTCGAACAGGCTGGTGAGCCGTTTGATCCGGTGCTGCAGTTCCTTCTCGTAGAAGTCCGAGACGTTCTCCAGCTGTTCGTCGAGGGTGCCGGTCTCCTCCCCCACCCGCATCATCTGGGTGACCGCCCCGGGGAACAGGCCGCTGCGGGCGATCGGCCGGGAGATGCCACCGCCTTCGAGCACCTCGGCCCGGACCACCCCGACGGCCCGCTCGTACACCAGGTTGTCGGTGCCGGCGCCGGCCAGCGCGAGCGCCTCCGGCACCGGGACGCCCGCCTTGATCATCGAGGTCAGGATGCGGCAGAAGCGCTCGATGACGAGGAAGCGGACCACGTCGCCGAGGACCGGCGTCGCCAGCAGGGCACGGTCACGCAGGGCCCGCCCCCGCTCGGTCCGCAGGGCGGCCAGCAGCGCCAGTGCGAGCGCGGCCAGGGCGCCGGCGATGACCGGGTACCAGGCCGCGACGAAGTCGGTGAAGCCCAGCAGGATCCGGGTGGGCAACGGGAGTTGGGCGTCGAAGGACGCGAAGAAGTCCTTGAAGCGGGGCAGCACGAAGAGCACCAGGACCAGCACCACGGCGAGGGCGAGCCCCATCACCAGGAGCGGATAGGTCAGGGCCGAGCGGACACTGCGCCGGCCCTCCACGTCACGGTCGATGTAACGGGCCAACTGGGCCATCACCAGGTCGAGTTCGCCGGTCGCCTCGGCCGAGCGCAGGACCGAGACGTAGAACGGCGGGAGTGCCTTGCGGTGGGCGGCCATCGCGGCGGCGAAGCCCTCGCCGAAGCGCAGCGAGTCCATCACGTCGACGAGCACCCGGCCCAGCTTCCGGTCCTTGGTCTCGGCGCGGATGATCTCCAGGGCGTCCAGCAGGGGCACGCCGGCCCTGACGAAGGCGGCCATCTGCCGGGAGAAGTTGCTCAGTTCGACCAGGTCGACCTTCTCCGGCGTGAGTTCGAGCTGCAGCAGGTTCCGGCCGACGGCCTTCACCGACTGCACCTCGTAGCCCTGCCGGCTCAGACTTCCCCGCACGCCGTCGACGCTGGAGCCCTTGAGCACGCCGGTGGCCCGCTTGCCGTCCGGGCCGAGTGCGACGTAAGTGAAGGTGGCCATGCCAGTGCCCTCCTGATGTTCCGGGGTGGGTGTGGTTGGGGACGCCGGGCGGGCAGCGGCCTCAGGCCACGTACACGCTGGACATGATCTCGGCGATGGTGGTGACGCCCTCCTCCACCAGCCGGACGCCGCCGTCCAGGAGGCTCTCCATGTGCTGCTCGCGGGCGGCCCGGCGCAGGAGGTGGACCGGCGCGTTCTCGACCAGCAGCCGCTTGACCTCCTCGCTCATGACGAGCAGTTCGAAGACGCCGATCCGCTCCTGGTAGCCCGTCCGGGAGCAGAAGGCGCAGCCGCGGCCCTGCCAGAACGCGGCGTCGGGCGACCCGCCGGCCCGGGCGAAGAAGGCGAGTTCGTCCACGCCGGGCCGGTGGGGCTCACGGCAGTGGTCGCAGATCCGCCGCACCAGGCGCTGGCTGACCACGCCGGTGACGGTGGAGGTGATCAGGAACGGCTCGATGCCCATGTCGGCGAACCGGTGCAGCGCGGAGCAGGAATCGGCGGCGTGGATCGACGACAGCACGAAGTGGCCGGTGAGGGCGGACTCGACCGCGATCCGCGCCGCCTCCGCGTCCCGGATCTCGCCGACCAGGATGACGTCGGGGTCCTGCCGCAGGATCGAACGCAGCCCGGTCGCGAAGGAGATGCCCGCCTGCTCGTTGATCTGGATCTGGTTGACCGACGGGACGACGTACTCCACCGGGTCCTCGATGGTGGTGATGTTGCGCTCGCTCTGGTTCAGCTCGCCGAGGGTGGCGTAGAGGGTGGTCGTCTTGCCGCTGCCGGTCGGTCCGGCGCAGGCGACCATGCCGTACGGGGAGCGCAGCAGCGAGGCGAACCGTTCGTGGGTCGCGGCGGGCATGCCGAGCTCGCCGAGCCGCAGCAGGGTGCGGTTGCTGTCCAGCAGCCGCAGCACGGCCTTCTCCCCCCAGATGGTGGGACTGGTCGCGACCCGGATGTCGACCGACCTGCCGTCGATCTCGGTGGTGATCTGGCCATCCTGCGGGCGCCGCCGGTCGACGATGTTCATGGTGGCCATGATCTTGATCCGGCTGACCAGCGACGGGCCCATGCTCTCCGGCAGGCTGAGCACGTCGTGCAGCGCGCCGTCGATGCGGTAGCGGACCCGGACCCGGTCGGCGTGCGGTTCGACGTGGATGTCCGAGGCCCGGTCCCGCAGGCCCTGGGTCAGCATCAGGTTGACCAGGTGCACGACCGGCGCGTCCTCGCTCACCACCCTGGCCGAGGAGTTGGCCTCGCGGCCGCTCTCGGTCGCCTCGAAGGCCTCGACCAGGCTGCTGACGCCGGTCAGCGCCCGGTAGGTGCGGTCGATCGAGCGCCGGATGTCCGAGGGGGCCGCGATCGCCAACCGCACCCGGTCCGGCGCGACGGCCCGGCCGAGCTCGTCGAGCACCCGGGGGTCGGCCGGGTCGGAGGCCGCGACCAGCAGCGTGCCGCCCTCCCGCCGGACCGCGACCACGCCCAGCGAACGGGCCAAGGCCTCGGGCACCCGGGAGGCCGCCTCGGGGTCGGGCTCGCTCTGGCGCAAGTCGGCGACCGGCAGGTCGAGTTGCTCCGCGAGCGCCTCGATCAGCGATCGCTCGTCGACCATGCCGAGCTCGACCAGCAGAGCCCCGAGCCGCCTGCCGGAGGCCGACTGCTGCAGCAGCGCTTCGTCCGTCTGCGCCGGGGTCAACAGGCCGCGCCGCACCAGGAGTTCGCCGATGCGCGGCCCCGTCCGCTCCGCGGGCGGCGACGGCTCCTCGACCGGCGCGGCACCGTCGGCCGCTCCACCCGCCGAGCCGGCCGGGTCCACGGGGCCGGCCGGGTCCAGCGGGTCCGCCGTCGCCGAACGGCGCCTGAGAAGCCGGCGATTCGCCACGGAACCCACCCCTAGGTCAGCTGCTGATTAGTCAGCGGGATACTACATGGAACCCTCGGATCTTCCACCCCTGACGATCAGTACGGCTCGCAGAAGCAACCCCTTGCAAGCCCTTTGCCTCGTCCGTAGTCTACGGCTGATTACTCACGTGGTTACTAGCGACCGGCGCCCCTCGCACCGGTCGCCGTGGATGGAGAAAGATGCTCACCAACCTGCACCGAACCCTGCGCCGCCGGATACGCGCGCGGAGCCAGGCGGCCGAAGCCGGCTTCACCCTGGTCGAACTCCTCGTGGTCATCGTGATCCTCGGCGTCCTGTCCGCCATCGTGGTCTTCTCCGTCCGCGGCATCAGCGACAAGGGCCAGGGCGCGGCGTGCAAGACGGACAGGACCACGATCCAGACCGCCGAGGAGGCCTACTTCGCCGGCGGCCGCGACAGGTACGCCACCATGGCCGAGCTGGTGCGGGACGGCTTCCTGTCCACCCCCTCCGGCTGGTACGACGTCAGCGTCGCCGCGAACGGCAGCGCCTACACCGTCGCGCTGCTGCAGCCGGCCACCGGCGCCCCGCCGAACCCCTGCACCTGACGCCGGACGGTCCGCGCCCGGACCCGAACGCCCTGCCACCCACCCGGCGGTGCGCCGGGCGGCAGCCCGACTGCCGCCCGGCGCACCGCCGTCGGCACGTCCGACGAACGCCCGCACCACTCCTCCACCCGCCGGCACCGGCCGGCCCGTACGGAACGGCACCCACGCGCGCATGCCCGCCACCCTCGTCCTCGTCACCGGTCTGCTGGGGCTCGCGGTGGGGTCCTTCCTCAACGTCGCCGTCTCCCGGATCCCGGCCGGCCGCTCGGTCGTCCGGCCCCGGTCCGCGTGCCCCCGGTGCGCCGCTCCGATCGCGGCCCGGGACAACGTCCCCGTGCTGTCCTGGCTCCTGCTGGGCCGGCGCTGCCGCGCCTGCCGGGCGCCGATCCCCGCGCGCTACCCGCTGATCGAGGCGCTCACCGCGCTGCTGTTCGCCGCCGAGGCACTGCGGTTCGGCCCGTCGGCCGCGCTCCCCGCCCACCTGGTCTTCACCGCCGGGCTGGTGGCCCTGGCCGCGTGCGACGCCGAACACTTCCTGCTCCCCCGGCTGCTGGTCTACCCGACGCTCGGCCTCACCGCCGCCTGCCTGCTCGCGGCAGCCGCCGCCACCGGCCAGTGGCAGCGGCTCGCCGTGACGGCCGCCTGCGGCCTCGCGGGCTTCGCCGTCTTCTTCGCCCTCCACTGGGTGCGGCCGGCCTGGCTCGGCTTCGGCGACGTGCGCCTGGCCGGCCTGCTCGGCACCGGGCTCGGCTGGCTCGGCCCGGGGCACCTGGTCCTCGCGGTGCTGGGCGGCAGTGCCGCCGGGCTGCTGGTGGGCCTGGTGCTGATCGCCTCGGGCCGGGCCACCCGGCACACCCGGCTCCCGTTCGGGCTCTTCCTCGCCGCCGGTGCCATCGCCGCCGTCCTGCTCGGCGGCCCCGTGCTGCACTGGTACGAGGGCCTGGCCGATGCCTACGCGACGGGTGCGCCGTCCCGCGCCGGAGGCTGACCGCCCGTCAGGCCGGGAGCCGGCCCCACGCTCCCGGCTCTTCCGCGCACGGGCTTCAGTCGGCACAGTGACGATCCTTACCCTAGCTACCATGAAGGAACTTGATCTGCCACTGGCCGAGTGGATCGTACTCGCACTCATGGCCGAAGGGCCCAGTCACGGCTTCGCCATCGCCACCCTGACCGCGGAGGGGGCGGAGATCGGCGAGTTCTGGTACGTCTCGCGGCCCATGGTCTACCGGTCCATCACCCGGCTGGTGGACCGCGGCCTCATCACCCCGGTCGGCGCCGAGGACGGCAACCGCGGACCGCAGCGGATGGTCTACGCCGCCACCCGCGCGGCGAAGTCCACCGTCACCCGGTGGCTCGGCGAGCCGGTGACCGAGCTGTTCGACGTCCGCGCCGACCTCACCTGCAAGCTGCTGCTGCTCCAGCGCCGGGACGCGAGTCCCGTCCGCCTGATCGAGCGTCAGCGGGTCGTCATCGACGAGATCGAGGAGTCGCTGCGCGCCAAGGAGGAGGCCGCCGGGGACCAGCTGGCCGGGGCGATCTACGCCTGGCGGCTGGAACACGTCCGCGCCGCGAGCCGGTTCCTCGACACCGTCGAGGCCGCCTCGGCGAAGGCGGTCGCCAGGACCGCCTGACGTCCTCCGCTGGTCGTCCTTCCTCGGCAACCACGTCAGCGCCCCGGCGCGGCGTGCAATCCGACCGGCAGCCGCCGGAACGACCACGACGGACGGGACCCCGGCAGCCCCCACCCGCACGCCCGGCACCACGGCCGGTAGCCGCAGGCGGTGCACCACGGTGCGGGGACGCCACCAACTCGGGCTCGGCGATCGCGACTTCGCGATCGCCGAGCCCTTCGCACAGCTGGGTGCCTCAGCGGCTCACCGCCTCAGCGCCCGACCGCCTCGGCGGTCACGGCACCTCGACGACGGTCTCGCAGGAGCCGCCCGGCGAGACCGAGTCCGTACCGGCCAGCGCCGGACCGCCGTTGGCGTCGCCGGCACAGACGTCCGTACCGCTGCCACCGGCCAGCACGTCGCTGCCGGCGCCGCCGACCACCACGTCGTTGCCGCCGCCTCCGGAGAGCGCGTCGTCACCGGCGCCGCCGTTGACCAGGTCGTCCCCGTCCCCGCCGCTGACGGCGTCGTTGCCGTCCCCGGCGTCGACGTAGTCGGCGCCGCTGCCCGCCGCCACGGCGTCGTTGCCACCGAAGGTGCAGATCGTGTCCTCGCCGCCGTTCCCGCTCACGGCGTCGTTCCCGTTGCCGGTCACGATCACGTCGGCGCCGCTGGTACCGGCCACCGCGCCGCTGCCGGTGATGGTGGCGGCGAGACCGCGGCAGCCGGCCGAGACGGTGATCGTCACGGTCGCCGTGTTCGAGTCGTCCGCGCCGTCGTTCACCTTGTAGCTGAAGCCGTCACCGCCCGCGTAGGCGCTGTCCGGCTGGTAGGCGAACGATCCGTCCGGGTTGAGCGTGAGGGTGCCGTGCGCCGGTCCGCTCACCAGCGAGGCGGTCAGCGGGTTGCCGTCGGGGTCCGTGTCGTTGCCGAGGACCCCGGGGGCGGCGACCACCAGCGGGGTGTCCGCCCCGATGTGGCCGTACGCGTCGTTGGCCGCGGCCGGCGGCCGGTTGGTCCGGTTGAACAGCACCGAGGCGTCGTTGACGAAGGTCGCCGAGCCGTTGCTGTTGGCCGTGGCGATGTCGGGGCGCCCGTCGCCGTCGAGGTCGGCCACCGCGACGGCCTGCGGGTTGCGGCCGCCGGCCAGCCCGAAGGCCACCGGGCTGCCGAACGCCCCGGTGCCGTCGCCCTCCAGCACCAGCACCTCGTTCGAGTCGGCGCCCGCGACGGCCAGGTCGGCGTGGCCGTCACCGTTCAGGTCGGCCACCGAGGCCGAGCTGAGGTTCACCCCCGCCGTCAGGACGTTCGCGGTGCCGAACCCGCCGGCACCGTCGCCGAGCAGCACCGCCACCCGCCCCGGCGAGCCGGGCGCCACGACGACCGCGTCCGCCCGTCCGTCCGCGTTGACGTCGGCCAGCCGGACCTCGGACGGCAGGGTCACGCCGGACGCGACGCCCGACGCGGCGCCGAAGCCCCCGCTGCCGTCACCCAGGAGCACGCTCAGGGTGCCGGTCGAGGAGTTGGCGGTGACGAGGTCGAGGCGGCCGTCGGCGTCGAGGTCGGCGGCCGCGATGCCCTGCGGGTTGGCGCCGCCGCCCAGGGCGGACTGCGCCGCCGTGCCGAAGGTTCCGTCGCCGTTGCCGAGCACCACCGAGACGTTGGCGGTGTTCGCGTTGGAGGTCGCGAGGTCGGGCGTGCCGTTCCCGTCGAAGTCGCCCACGGCGACGTCGGTGGGGAAGCGCGCGACGCACGGGTTGTCGCCGGTGGTGTCGCAGCCGGGCACCGGGTTGAGCTGCGCCTTCGCCCCGGTGCCGAGGACACCGGAGCCGTCGCCGAGCCAGACCAGGGCGACGTTGCCGCGCGAGTCCTGGCTGACCACGTCTTGGTGGCCGTCGCCGTTGAGGTCGCGGATCACCGCGGAGGTGAGGAAGACGCTCGAAACGGTGCGCGGCGCCGGGTACTTCGTCACGGCGCCGAAGGCACCGCCGCCCGTGCCGAGGAACACTCCGAGGCCCTCGGCGCGGATCGCGGTCACGAGGTCGGGAGTCCCGTCCCCGTTGAGGTCACCGATCGCGACGGCGGCGCTGCCGCGGCCGTTGTCGTCGAGGTTGACCGCGGTGGCGAAGGCGGTGGGGTCGGCGCCGGCCGCCGAGGCCGGGCCACCGGCCAGTGCGACGGCCGTCATGGCGAGGACGAGTGCCGGCACCGTGCCGGAGCGGGCGAGCGCGCGGGAGCGGCCGCCCGGCAGGAGGTGTCGACGTGAGGATCTGCCCATGGATGAGGCCCCTCCTCGGGGCCTGGTGAAAGGGAGTTGATGGTGCGGAACCGTGCGGCACGGGGGCGGGACGGGCCGTCGGCGGGCGGAGCTGGTGCCCGCCGACGGCCCGCTGCCCGGTGCCGGGAACCGCCTAGAAGCCGTAGGCGGCGAGGGTCGACTGGATGGTGCTGTTGCCGTCCCACTTGTTGTTGAACAGGTCGTCCCAGGCGGCCTCCGCACCGGTGTTGCCACCGGACAGGGCGACGCCGTACTGCTCGATCTCCCCGTAGCCGGAGTACGCGCTCGAGTCGACCTCGGTCCAGGTGTTGGGGTCGTTGCCGGTGGTGCCGCTGAGCGAGCTCGACGTCCAACTGACGTGCATGATGTTCGACTTGGCGACCAGGCCGAGCTGGGTGTTGCCACCGGCGTTCGCCGTCACCGCGCCCCGGACCTGGCTGATCCCGGACTCGATGCGCACCTTGCAGGCCGTGCCCGCGCTGTCGCAGGCGCTGCCGGTGAACACGTTCTGACCGGCACCGCTGGCGACCCAGCTGAACCCGTTCTGGATCAGCGCCTGCTTGGACGCCGCGCCGAACGGCGCGGCGGCCGGGTCGGCGACCGCGATCCGGTGCCCGCTGGTGCCGAGCCAGCTCACCACGCCCGAGATGGTGGTGGGGGCGCCGCCGGAGACCGGCGAGGCGTCGCAACGGGGCGACTGCGCCTTGCCGTTGCCGCTGCCGTTGGCGTCCGCACCGAAGGCCAGCGGCGGGCTCCCGGCGTTCGACGGGTCGTCACCCTTGGTCGAGCCCGCCCAGCTCCCGCTGCAGCTGTAGATCGCCAGGTGGCCGATGGCCACCGCGTGCCGGCTGGAGGCTGTGCCGTTGCACTCGACACTCCCACTGGCCGTGCACGTACCGCCGTCCACGGTCGGGATGACCGCGTCCACGTTGGCCGCGTCGGCGGACAGGAAGGCGTCGATGTGCAGCGGCCCGTCGACGCAGTTGTTCGACGACGACGGGTTGCAGGTGGTGTACGGGCCCGCGCTCTTCAACTGCTGGCGCAGGCTCCCCGAGGTGATCCCACGCATCGTCGACGTGTCGATCGCCGGCTTGTTCCAGTAACCGCCCACCTGGGAGGCGGTGTTCGCGGTGAACGCGGTGAAGGATTCGAGCGACTCGATCGTGCTCCGCATCTCCCGCGCCGCCGGGTACAGGTTGTTCGCGACGCCGACCTGCGAGTTGGTGGTGGCGGACGCCACCGGCGAGGCGACGGCGATCAGCGCCGTCGCCAGGGCTCCCGCCGCGACGGCGGTGCGTATCCGGCGCATCGCGGTGCGGGCTGCGTTCGGGGCGCTCCACGAGCGCCTCGACCTCTCTTGCATCTGTTACTCCTCGTCGATCCGGGTGGCGGCGGCAGCCGCACGGGCGCCCTGCCGTGGGATCGGGCAATCATCCGAACTGCCATGGCATCTGCGAGGCTTGCCAGGGCGACGTCGCCGCACATGCGTAGATGGTGGTCACTCCGGAACCCGGTAGTCAACCGTTGACAACCCTGTTGGCTGTGGATGTAATGCAGGTATCCAGCCTGCAGCGGGGCCGGCGGCCGACGGCCGTCGGTCCGCTGCCACGCGCACCGAAGGGGCTGGCGGGCACGATGGGCAGAGGCGTGGCATGGCACTGTTGAGCAGACTTTCGCGATCGCGCGTGACCAGGTGGAGCCTGCTGGTCCTCGGAGTGGCCGCGGTGGCCCTGGTCGTCGTGGCCCTGCTCCGCGACGGGTCCGGCGCAGCCGCCAAGGCCCGCAAGGAGGACCCCAGTTGGTGCACCCCGGGCACCCAGCGCAGCGCGCTGTGCCCGAACGGCAAGGAGTTCACTCCGCAGGAGTACGCCACCCACGGCGACGCCTTCGAGTGCGCCAACTTCGCCAGCCAGGCGGACGCCCAGGCGGTGCTGCGGGCCGACCCCGCCGACCCGAACCACCTGGACGACGGAGGCGGCGTCGCCTGCCGCGGCCTGGCGGCACCGCGCGACACCACACCGGTCGCCGGCCCCGCCCGGCAGGCCGCCTGCGGCCCGGGCGAGACCCGCAGCGCGCTCTGCCCCCAGCCGGAACGCCCCTTCGACGCGCGGTACTTCCTGCGCCACGGCACCGACGCCTACGACTGCGCCGACTTCGCGAGCCAGGCCGACGCCCAGGCGGTCCTGCGCTTCGCACCCGCCGACCCGAACCGTCTCGACGAGGACCGCAACGGCATCGCCTGCCCGGACCGTCCGGACCCGAAGGACCTCAAGTCCGTGCGCCGGAACGTCCCTTGACGCGGCGCCGGCCCCTGACCCGTCGACGGCCCGCCCGCGCCCCCGGGGCGCACCCGAACCGACCCTCGAAGGAAACCCCGACTGCCATGACTGCGGACCACCGCCCGTTCTCGCCCCGCACCAGACCCCAGGACGGCTTCACCCTCGTCGAACTGCTCGTGGTCGTCGTGATCCTCGGCGTCCTGGCCGCCGTCGTGGTCTTCTCCGTCCGGGGCATCGGCGACAAGGGCCACCGGAGCGCGGCCGCCACGGACGCGGCCACCGTGCGCACGGCACAGGAGGCCTACTGCGCCAAGAACGGCCGGTACGGCACGTTCGAGGACCTCAAGGCCGCCGGATTCCTGATGGGCGAGCCGACCTACACCATGATGGTGGTCGGCGAGGAGAACAAGTGCGGCAAGGGCGAGAAGTCGTCCTTCGCCCTGTACGACACCACGGCCGCGACCTCGCGCGTCGCGGACGCGGTCCCGGCCGGCACGGCTCCCGTCGACCTGGCGGTCGACGAGAAGGCCGACCGGGTGTACGTCGCGGCCGGCGGCAGCAACGCCGTGATCGTGATCGACGGCAGGACCGACACCCCGGTCGGCGCTCCGATCGACGTCTCCGCCGCCGTGACCGCTCCGACCCGGATCGCGGTCGCCCCCGGATCCGGCCTGGTCTACGTCGGGGGGACGGGCGGCGTCGCGGTCATCGACACCACCAAGGGCAACCAGGTGACCCGGATCGGCGGCTTCACCACCACCGTCAGCGCGCTGGCCGTCTCCCCCGAGAACGGCGACGTCTACGTCAGCAGCGGTACCGTCGGCAACTCGGCGGTCGCCTACGTCCCGGCCGGCGGCACGGCCGCCGTCCCGATCCCGCTGCCCGTCGCCGGGCTCGTGGGCCCGGGCATCGGAACCGACTTCACCTTCGACCCCGTGCACCACGCCGTGTACCTCGCCAAGGCCAACGTCGGCACCGGGAGCAGCGAGGCCGCCTCGATCGGCCTGTACGCCATTTCCTCGCAGACCCGTACCGCCACCGTCCTGGCGCGCTTCCCGACCAAGGGGACCTGCGGCTCCAACGCCGGGGACTTCCTCGTCAGTGGCAGCGTCCGCGGCAGCATCGCCGTCGATCCCCGGCGCAACCTCGTCTACCTGCTCGCAAAGCGCTGCGTCCCGAACCCGGCGGACCCCTCGGGCTCCTGGAAGAACGTCGCGACGACGATCGTCGTCAACCCCGTCGACGGGACCGCCACACCGGTCAACGACCCGGCGGGATCCACCCAGTACCCCATCGGCGCGGTCTACAACCCGACGGCGGGGTCGGTCTACGTCCACCTCGACGGCGGATCGAACTGCGGCACCAACAACGGCGGCCGCGTCGACCGGATCGTCGGGACGACGGTCGTCGGCCAGACCCCGGTCTGCGGAGTGGCCTCCGGTCCCGGCAACCCCACGCACCGGCTCGCCCTGCTGCGGAACTTCAACCGGGTCTTCGTCGCCCAGCAGGCCGGCACCGACGGGTCCGGCGGCCTCGCGATCGCCGATGGCAGCACGCTGCTGCCGCGGGCCCCGCTCGGCACGCCCCGCCTGTTCGGCGCGGTGGCCGTGAACAACACCACCGCGAAGGTCTACGCGGTCGATCCGGCGAACGGCACGGTCTCGGTCTTCCGGACGGGGCCGGCCTGATGCCCCGTCACCAACCCACCGCCGTCGCCGTCCACCGGCGCCGGGGCCGCCTCGCCCGGCTCGGGACGTCCGTCGCGATCGCGGCCCTCGCCCTCACCGCGTGCGGCGAGGGCGGGCCCCCGCCGCGCGGCTTCGACGTCGCCCCGTACGTCCACCGGGGGCACGTGGCCGACTGCGACGCCTTCACCACCCAGGCCGACGCCCAGGCCGTGCTCCGCGCGGACACGCTCGACCCGAACGGCCTCGACCGGGACGGCGACGGCATCGCCTGCCCGGCCCTCCCCGGCCCGAAGGACCGCAAGCCCGTCCCCCGCGACTACACGACCGACCTGGACGGCGCGCCGATCGTCGAACCGATCGCGCCGCCGTCCCCCTGACCGGGGTGGCGGCCGCCACCCCGGAGCCGTCGGACGCGCCGCGGGGTTCACCATCCCGCGATGCGTCCGACGGCGAAGGCCGCGAGGGTGAGCGCCATCACCAGGATCAGGGTCAGCGGGATCCAGCCGGGCCAGGCGTCGTGCAGCTCCACCGGCTCGGGCACCGAGATCGCGTGACAGGTGGACGCCTCGCACTCCGGCGTCTCGGCGGGCGCCGGCCCGGCGGCGGGCTTCCGCAGCGACGGTTGCTCCGTGGACATGACGGCTCCTCAGGACCGCTGGTGGGAAGGGGCGGCGGCGATCGCGGTCACCATTGCGCCGTCCCCGGGGCCCCCTTGAACGGGCCGGCGATCTCGTCGGTGATCCAACCGCCGTAGAAGCCGCCGTCCTGCGGCCGCACCTCCTCGCCGTCCACGGTGCAGCGGTCCACCCGGCCGGGGTAGAAGGCGAAGCAGCCCCGCAGGACGCCGTAGCCCGGGAGCGGGTCCGGATAGGACCACGCCGCACGCGCCACGCGGCGCTCACCGACCGTCAGGTCCCAGTACGAGGCCAGGCCCTTCCACTCGCAGGCGGTCACCGCCTCGGCCGGGCTGAGCACCTCCAGGGCGACGTCGGCGGCCGGGAGGTAGTAGACCGGCGGGTGGCTGGTCTCCAGCACCCGCAGCGCGGACCTGGTGGAGGCGACCTGCCGGCCGCCGAACCAGACCTCCACCGTCCGGCCGGAGGCGTCGTCCACCGCGGGTGGGCGCGGGTAGGCCCACACCGACTCGCGGACGCGGTGCGGATCGGTCACCGGACTCCTCCTTCCGCTCGCCCCCTTCGGACCACCGTCCCAGCCTGCGCCGCCGCGCCGCCCGCGCGTACCCGCAGCGTTGGTGCAGCGGATTCCCGGTGGGACCGCCACCGGCCCGGCGACGTCCTCGTCGCCGGGCCGGTGGCCGTCAGCCGGGAGCGGTCGTCACCACGGGCTCCAGACCGTGGTGGAGTACGAGACGCTCGCCGTCCGGCGGGCCGCGTCCGTGACGGTCAGGGTGGTGGTGGTCATGCCCCAGGCGGTGGGGGTCCCCGAGATCACACCGGTGGCCCGGTCGAGGGAGAGGCCCGGGGGCAGGTTGACCGCGGTCCAGCTGTAGGGGGTGGTGCCGCCGGTGGCGGTGGGGGCCAGGCGGTAGGGGCGGCCGGTGTAGGCGGTCTGGGCGCCGGGGTTGGCCAGGGTCAGCGGACCGGTGCCGCCCGCGGTGACCGTCCAGGTGAAGGCGGCCGAGCCGACCCGGCCTGCCGCGTCCTTGGCCGACAGCGTGACCTCGGAGCTGCCGGGGGTGGTGGGGCTCCCGGTCACGGTGCCGGTGGCGGCGTCGACGGTCAGGCCGGCCGGCAGGCCCGTGGCGGTCCAGCCGTACGGGGCGGTGCCGCCGGAGACCGAGGCCGGCAGCGACACCGAGGTGCCGACCGGGGTGCTCCGGTTGCCGGGGTTGGCGACCGTGACGCCGCCCGGGGCCGGCGGAGTCCCGGTGGTGAGGGTGAGGTTCCACTTGGTGAGCGCCTCGACGACGGGCTGGCCGATGGTGGTCGGGTCCGACTGGCCGCAGCCGTTCCCGCCGCCCGAGTGCACACCGACCGCCTTGGCGTCGGTCTTCGGACCGGTGACGTACGAACCGCCGGAGTCACCGCCGCCGGAGCAGGCGTTGGTCTCGAACAGGCCGTCGATCACCACCGAGCCGTAGTCGACGGTCTGGTTGACCTTGGTGACCGTGCCGCACTGGAGCCGGGTGTTCGCCCCGGAGTGGCAGACCGACATGCCGACGGTCGGGTCGACGGCTCCGGTCACGGTGTAGTCGCCCGCCCCGTAGCCGGAGACCCGGCCCGCCAGGGCCCAGCCGGCCTCGGTGACGTCGACCAGTCCGAAGTCGCCCTCGCGGGCGTTGACCGAGTGGGTGCCGCCGCGGTTGGAGGTGCCCAGCCGGGTGCCGTCCTTGCCGTAGGCGGGCTGGTCCACGTCGTTGGTGCAGTGACCGGCCGTCAGGAAGTGCCGGGCGCCGCCCGCCCCGCCGGCGGAGAAGCCGACCGAGCACTGGCTCTCGCTCCCGGGCTTCCAGGACTCGCCGCCGACCACGTCCCCGCCCTGCTGGCGGTAGGTGACGGTGGATCGGACCACCTCGACCGCCGGGGAGAACGCCCGCAGGTCCTGCTCGGCCGAGGCCGGTGCACCGGAGGCGAGGACCACCACGACCCGGTCCCGGACCGGGTCCGGGCCGTACGCCCGCACCCCCGCGACCCGGGGTATCGCGGCCGCCACCCGGGCCAGCTCACCCGGACCGAACCGGACCCGGGCGGGCAGCGCCCCGGCCGAACGCGCGCGGGACGCCTCTGCCTCCGAGGTCACCGGCACCACCAGGCGGCCCGAACCGGCGTCGAACCAGGACGCGGCGGGGCGCAGCCGGGCCTGCACCGCCCGTGCGGCGTCCTCCGCGGCCCACCGCTGGAGGACCTGAGGAGCCGTCAGGCCGAGGCCGCGCTCCATCGCGTCGAGCAGGGCGTCGGAAGCCGGAGCGGGGGCGGAGGCCGGAGCGGGGGCGGGGGCGGGGGCGGGGGCGGGAGCAGCGGAGGGGGCAGGGGGCACGCCGGGGGCGGGGGCGGCCAGTGCCCCGGGTGCGAGGGGAACGGCGAGTGCCGCGGCCAGGGCCACGGCGCCCAGCAGGCGCAGTCGTCTCATGGGGAGACCCTTCGAGTGGGGGTGAGCGGTGCCCAGAAAGCTAGGCCGGTCCCGCAGCCGCCGAAACGGGGGAATCCCTCGTCCCGCCCGGGGCGGCGGGAGGGTTGTCCGGGGCGTTCCCGGCCCGTACGGTCACCGCATGTCCGAGGAGCCACTGACAGCGGCCGCCGGCCTGCTCCGCTCGGCGGGGTGCCTGGTGGTGCAGGGCCCGTGGGGCAGCGGCAAGAGCACGCTCCTCGCCGCCCTGGTCGCCGGCGCCGACCGGCCGGTGGTCCGTCTCGCCCCTCAACCCGGCGACGAGCGGCGGCCGTTCGGGACGCTCACGGCCCTGGCCGGACAGCTGCCGCCGACCGCGGCAGCGGACCTGCCGGCGGCGCTGCGCCCCGTGGCGCTCCCGGACCGGGCGGGGACGCTCCACCCCGCCGCAGTACCGGACCCGTCGTCAGCGCCCGGCCCATCGGCGGCGGTTCACCCGTCGGCGGCGGACCCCGGAGGCCCGGCCGAGCGCGAGGCCGTCCGGCTGGCCCTGCACGCGGCAACCGCCGCACGCCCCGTCCTGCTGGTGGTCGACGACGCCCAGTGGCTCGACCCGGCCACGGCCGCGGTGCTCGCCCACGCCCGCCGGGCCCTCGCGCCGGGCCGGCTGTCCGTCCTGGCCGCCGTGCGCGGCGCGGCCGTGCCGGTGCCGGTCCGGCAGTTGTGCGGGGACCACGCACCCCGTCTGACGCCCGCTCCGCTGACCGTCCCTCAACTCGCCGACCTGCTGGGGGCGGCCGGCCTCCCGCGCCGTTGGGCCGGCCCGGTGCACCGGTGCAGCGGAGGGAACCCGGCCCTGGTCAGGGCGTCGCTGGCGGCCGCCGGACCGGCGCGGGCCGACGGTCCGGCACTCCCCGGCAGCGTCGCGGACGCCGCCTCCGGGGAGGCCGAACGCTGGCTGGAGACCGTCCCCGCGCCGGTCCGGGAGGTCCTGCTGACGGCAGCGCTCAGCGAGCACCCCACCCTCACCCTGCTGGGCCGCCTGACCGGCCCGGCCGCCTCGGCGGCCCGCCTGCGCGAGGCCGAGGACGCCGGGCTGGTCGGGATCGCCCCGGACGGCGCCGTCGCCTTCGCCGCGGACGCCCTGCGTGCCGCCGCCCGGGGCGGCCGGGCGGTCGACCCCGCCGCCGTGCCGGCCGCGCACCTGGCCCTGGCCGCGGCCGAGACCGATCCGGTGCACGCGGTGCGCCACCGGCTGCTCGGCCAGGACCCGCGGGACCCACGGGCACCGCACGCCGCGGCCGACGCCGAACACGCCGCTGCGCTGGCCCGCCGGGACGGCGAGCGCGCGCTGGCCGCCGAGCTCCTGCTGCTGGCCGCCGACCGCGTCCCACCGGCCGACCGCACCGCCCGCTCCCGCTGCCTGGCGCTGGCCGCCGCGGACGCGGCGGCCGCGGGCCGGCCGGACCTGGCCGCGCGGGTCGCCGGGGCCGTACGCGCCGCCCGACTCGGACCGTCCGAACAGGTCGCCGCCCTGCTCGCCGTGATCGACACCCGGGGCCAGGCCCTGCACGAGAGCGACGCCCTGATCGCGCGCGCCCGCCACCTCGCCGGGGACGACCCCGTGCTGCTCGCCGCCGTCCACCTGCGCGACGCCGTGCGCGCCAACATCGGCCACGGCCGCCCGCACCGCGCCGTGCGGGCCGCGGCGCTCGCCGCCGACCTGGCCAGGTCCGGCGGCGACCGGGTACTGGAGGCGGCCGCCCTGACGATGCGGGCGCGGATGGAGCGGGTGCTCGGCGACCCCGCCTCGGCCCGGAGCCTGGAGCGGGCCCGCGGCCTGGGCGTCCCGGTGTCCCGGCTCGGGGTGCGCGGCAGCCCCGACTACCTGACGGCGCGTCACGCCGTGTTCGACGACCGGCTGGACCGGGCCAGGGCCGTGCTGCTCGACCTCCTGCCGGCGGCCGAGGCCGGCGGCGACGCCGAGGACGTGCAGGAGGTGCTGCGCAGCCTCGCCGAGGTCGAGTGCCGGTCCGGGCACTGTGCCCGCGCCCTGGAGTGGGCCGGGCGCGCACTGCGGCACCGCTCGGCCACCGGGCTGTCGGCCGGTCCGGTCTCGTACACCGCCGCGCTGGCCGAGACGGCCGGCGGCGCGTTCGCCCGGGCCGCCGAGCACGCCGCCCTGGGCCTGCGGGTGGCCCGGGAGGAGCACGACCTGGTGTTCACCTCCCGCAACCTGCTGGCGCTCGGCACCGTACGGCTCGCCACCGGGCGGTTGCGGGAGGCCGCCGCCGCACTGGAGGAGGTCGCCGCGCTGGAGGCCGGTCAGCAGGTCGGTGACCCCACGGTGCTGCGCTGGCAGCCCGAGCTGGCCGAGGCCTGGGCGGGCCTCGGCCGGGCCCGGGAGGCCCACGCGCTGCTGGTGAGCACCCGCGCGGCCCTCGGCCGCGGTGCCCCCGGGACCGGCGCCGAGGCGGCCTGCCTGCGCGCCGCGGCGGCCGTCTCCTCGCAGCTCGGCGAGGCGGACCGGGCCCGGGGTCAGCTGCGGACGGCCGTCGAGCGGTTCGCCGAGCTCGGCCTGCGGCTGGAGCACGGCCGGACGCTGCTCGCCCTCGGAGGCCTGGAGCGTGCCCACCGCCGCCGGGCCGCCGCCCGGGAGGCCTGGGACGAGGCCGCCGAGCTGTTCGCCCGCTGCGGTGCCGCCCCGTGGACCGCCCTGCTCGACGCGCTGGCCGGCCGCTCCGGCCCGACCGCGCCCGACGGTCCGGCCCGCTCGCCCCTCCCGGCCGCCGGTCTGACCGGGGCGGAGGACAGGCTCGCCGCGCTGGTGGCCGACGGCCTCACCAACCGCGAGACCGCCGAACGGCTCCACCTCTCGGTCAAGACCGTCGAGGCGGTGCTCAGCCGCGTCTACCGCAAGCTCGGCGTCCGGTCTCGCACCGAACTGGCCCTGGCCCTGCGCCGGCCGGTGCCGGAGCGGCGGGGCCGCGGCCGCTGAGGGCAACGCCGTTCACCGGATCGGGTGAGACGCACCCCCCTTCCGTCACGTTGAGTGTCCGAATGGGCATCAGAGCGTTACCCATTGGAGGCGGGAGAGCAGGAGGTGCTGGGGATGGCGCGCTTCCGCACGGACCGCCCGCGGCTCTCCTGGTGCACCGCGGCACTCGTGGCCACCCTCGCCCTGCTCCACACGGTCCTGAGCAGCACCCAGCCGCACCTGCCGATGGGCCACCCCGACCACTGCCGCACCGTGGTGACCGCCGCGGCCGCGCCCGCCGGTCAGGAGGACGCGGCCACGGCCGCGACCGAAACGGTGGGCCGGGACCGTCCGGCCCCCGGCCAGTGCGCGGTCGACACGCACCAGGGGCGGCACTCCTCGCCCCAGGTCCGTGCGTCGGTCTCCGTCGTCGCCCTGGGCGTCACCCCCGGCGCCGACCGCCCCCCGACCCGCCCTCGGACGCCGAGCGCACCGCGCCCCGCGTCGAACTCCTCGACGGTCCTGCGCTGCTGAGGGAGCCCGCACGCCGCACAGCCGACCGGCACGCGGCGTGCCGCTGTTCCCCGTCCTGACACATCGGCACATCCGCAGGAGAACTCCGTCATGCCCGACCCCTACTTCGCCGTGCGCGCGCTCGTGCGCGCCGAGGCCACCCGCCAGTCCGCCGTCCGGCCGCCGCAGGCCCCCCGGCCGACGCCCCCGCTCCACCCGGCGCCGCAGCCGGACGCCTCCCCCGTGACCGCCCGGCACGCCGCGTCCCCGAAGGCGCCGCGGTCGGCGCTGACCAGCGCGCTCCGCGCACTGCGGACCGTCTTCGGATAGCGCGGCCCACGGGCCGGGCGGATGGCCACCGCCCGGCCCGTCCCCGCCGCCGGAAGGTAAAGGACCGTTCGGACGCCCTGGGATACAGTCACTCCGCGAATCCTCGGCGTCACGGAAAGTCGCATCGATGAAGCACACTCCCACCCGGGCCACCCGGGACCAGGCCGACCAGGTCCCGCTGCTCGGCGAAGTCACCCAACGGGCCACCGTCGTCAAGTGCATGGGCCGCACCTACACCGCGGCCGCCGCCGACCCCGGCGGCGGCACCGTCCGCCTCGACGACGTCACCGACCCCACCCACCCGCTCCCGCTCGGCACCGCGCACCCCGCGTCCGGCGCGTGGGAGGTGCACGACCGGACCGGCGCCCACCTCACCAGCACCGGCGACCTCCTGTACGCCCTGGCCCTGCTGCGCGAGCACGAGTGGCCCGCTCCCGCGCACGGCCACCCGGGAGCCTTCGGCGGCCTTCCGTAGGCCGACGCCGGGGCCGGTGGCGGGGCCGGTGGCGGTCAAACTCTGGGCAAAGCCTTTCCCAACCACTTGTGTGATCATCTCGGCCCGGCGGGTACGGGCCCCGGCCGCCGCCCACACCCGCTCCTCCGCCTCACCCCGGAGGAGACGTCGAAGGACGAACCGGTTCGAGGACTTCCTGGACCTGCCGGACCACCCCGTGGACGTGGTCACGGCCGCCGCCGGGAGCGAACGGGCCGGCCAACCTCAAACGGCTCGTGGTCAACCGGTCCGTCCGAGGGCCTGGCGGCTCGTCGGGCTCCGCCGGGCGTGCGCCGCGCGCGCCTCGTCCAGGAGTTCGGCCCACGACTCCACCGTGGGGCGGCGGCGCAGCAGCGCCCGGCGGTCGCGTTCGGTCATCCCGCCCCAGACGCCGTGCTCGATGCGCCGGTCGAGCGCATGGGCCAGGCACTCGGTGCGGACCGGGCATCCGTCGCAGACCGCCTTCGCCCGGTGCTGCGCCGCTCCCTCGACGAACAGCGCGTCCGGGTCGACCCTCCGGCACGCCCCGCGCTCCGCCCAGGTACCGTCGATGTCCCCCACGATCTTCCCCTCCCGATGGCGTTCCTGACGGCCCGACAGAGCCGCCGGACGGGTCCATGACACTAGGTGCCCGTCCACCCGCCCGACAGCCGACCATCATCCGATCGAGTGAAGATCGGACAATGCCCCACCACGCGCGGTCAGCGGCGTGAGCCGGGGATCAGACCGTCCAGGTCCGGCACCGGGTGGGGAACGGTCAGCCAGTGCACGAGGGCCTGCCCCCCGAGGCTGGCGCGGCGCAGGCGGCCCGCGACCAGCTCGGCGACGGCACGGGCCTGCCGCGCGGTGAACGGACCGGTGACCAGCCGGCGGCCGTCGGGGAGCACCAGCAGACCTGACCGCGGCCGCCGGGCGGATCCGGTGATGCCGACCAGCAGCGCGGCGGCCGGCGGATCCGGGACGGCGTGCGGGAACGGACGTGCGGCAACGGCGGACCGGATTCGTCGGGACATGGCGTCATCGTGCCCCGCCCGCACCCGAACCGCCTGCCGGACCACCCGCCGGACCACCCGCCGGGCCGCCCGCCGGATCAGGCCGCGGCGGCGAGGTCGGCGGCGCCGAAGCCGACGGAGAAACGCTTGCACCAGATGACGGCGCTGCGGAGGCCGCTGAGGTCGGTGCCGGCCGGGACGGCGTAGTTCTGGTTCCCCATGTTGCCCTTGAGGCGGCCGAGTTCGACGGCGCCGGGGCCGAGGTCGTCGAGCCTGGACTCGGCGGCGGGGCGGGTGGAGAGGTAGACGCGGACGTCGGGGCCCTCGGAGGTGGCGAGGTTCTCCAGGCGCAGGACGGTGCTCCCGTCGGCCAGCCGGACCAGGCGGGCCTGACCGGTGGTGGTGTGCTCGCCGGAGACGAAGCTGCCCCGGCCGAGGTCCGTCGGCGCGGCAGCGGACGGGGCGACACCGGACGGGGCGGGGGTCGCGGCCGTCGAACTGCCGGTCGCGGGCGCGGCGGTGGGGGCGGCGGCGGGAGCGGCGACCACGGTCGGGAGGGCCTCCTCGACGGTCGTGGTCGTGAAGGCCTTCCACGGCTCGAAGGCGAGCAGGCCCGCCGCGACCACCGCCGCCAGCGCGAGCGACAGGACCGTCAGGGTGGGCTTGGACACGCGTCGTCGCATCAGGAACTCCGGGGCGGGGAACGGGCTGACGACCACGATCGAAGCACCACGGGTGTGGGTCGTGCCAGCTCCGAGGGCATTACGGAACCCTGACGCCGACGAGCCCGGGCGGGCACCCGCCGGACCGGACCGGAGCAGCCGACCCGCGCCCGCAGCCGGCGCCCTTCCGCCCCGGACGGAGCGCGGTGGCTCACACGGTTCGCATGCACACCGAGTTCTACCGTCTGTACGGGTGATTCCGTGCCCGCGGCGGGGCCGGCCCGTGCCGGGCGTGGTGGAGTGGCCGGGGCCGGCGTCGCGTCCGGCCGCTGACCTCCTGGAAGGAACTCCCCCTGTGCGTATGCGTGTTCGCATGAGCCTGGCCGTCGCCGTCGCCGCCGCCTGTCTCGCCTCGACCGGCGCGGCGAGCCCCTCCCGGGCCGTCACCGCCCCGACCGCGGAGACGGCGGCCGCGGCACTGCAGCGCGCGGCCGAGCAGTGCGGCTCCGGCGAGGTCTGCTTCTGGCGCGACCGGAACTACTCGGGGACCCCGTGGCGCTGGTCGCCCTCGAACGGCTACCGGGACCTGCCGTCCAACCTGCACGACCACGTGTACTCCTTCTACGCCAACGCCCGCGCCTGCTTCATCGACTGGAGCCCCGAGGAGCGCCGCGCGGTCAACAGCGGTGACTACGCCAAGGCCTACGACACCAACTTCGGCAAGCGGATCGACGCCGTGGACGTCCGCTGCTGAGGCCCCGGCCCACGGGGCTGACGCGCCGTCAGCCCGGGAGGCCTGAACGGCTGGCATGTTCCCGGCCGAAAAATCCCTGTTCACGGCCCTAGCGGGAGCCGGATCACGGGGTCTAGTGTTCCGGCCACGGCGGCCCCACCACAGCCTCGACCGGGCCGTCGGGCAGAGCAGCCGTGCCACGCCACCGGCACTGCTTGCCTCCCACCGGCCGGGTCCGCCCGGAGCGGTCCCCCGTCGCTCCCGGACCCGGCCGTCTGCCGCCCTCTCCCGCCCGTGGCGGGGCGTCAGGGGTGGAGGGACGCCTCGTGCTCGGTGTGACCCTCGGGTTCGAGCTGGATCGTCGAGTGGGCCACGTCGAAGTGGTCACCGACGCAGCGCTGGAGGCGGGCGAGCAGATCGCCCTCGTCGCGCGCGAGCGCCGCCCGCTCCACCACCACGTGCGCGGTGAGGACCGGCATTCCGGAGGTGACCGTCCACCCGTGCAGGTCGTGCACGGCGACGACGCCCGGCTCGGCCGTCATGTGGCGGCGCACCTCGGCGAGTTCGAGGCCCTGCGGGGTCGCCTCCAGCAGCACGTGCACGGCGTCCCGCAGCAGTCCGTACGCCCTCGGCACGATCAGCAGTCCGATCACGATGGAGGCGATCGGGTCCGCCGCCTGCCACCCGGTCAGCAGGATCACCAGGCCTCCCACGATGACCGCGACCGAGCCGAGCGCGTCGCCGAGCACCTCCAGGTAGGCGCCGCGCAGGTTGAGGCTCTGGTCCTTGGCGTCCCGCAGCAGCCACAGGCCGACCAGGTTGGCGGCCAGCCCACCGACCGCGACCGCGAACATCAGCCCGCCCTTGACCTCGACGGGTTCGCTGAAGCGGCCGATCGCCGACCAGAGCACCCACACGAAGATGCCGACCAGGAGCAGGGCGTTGAGTACCGCCGAGAAGATCTCGACCCGGTAGAAGCCGAAGGTCCGCTTCGGGGTGGGGGCGCGCTGGGCGAGGGTGATCGCGCCGAGGGCGAGCGAGACCCCGACCGCGTCGGTGAGGCTGTGCGCGGCGTCGGCGAGCAGCGCCAGCGAACCGGAGACCACCGAGCCGACCACCTGGATGAGGGTGATCGACGCGCTGATGCCGATGGTCCACAGCAACCGCTTGCGGAAGCCGCCGCTCAGGGTGCCGGAGGCGGCGGACGGCGCACCGTGGTCATGGCCCATGCGCACACCTCTCGCCGACGTACGGCACACCCCCGGGTCGCGCGTGCCGGATCCGTACGCCAGTCGACCACGCGGCCCGCACCCCGGCCACCGGCACTGGCCCGAACGCGGTCCCCGTCGATCCTCCCGTTCTCCCGGCCCCGCCCGCCCGCGGCGGTCAGGCCGCGGCTGACTGGTCGCGCCAGTGGCGGAACTCCAGGAGCGGGTCGCCGTCGAGGTCCCACGGGTGTGCGGTCACCACGTGGCCGACGGCCTCGAAGGCCCTGGCCGCGTCCTTGGGGCGGTTGGCCTTGACGAGGGCGTGGGCGAGCAGGTTGAGGTCGGCCTTGGCGTGGGCGTGCCGGAGGCCGCCCGGTGCGGTCCACCGCAGGGCGCGGTCGAGGGCCGCTGCGGCGTCCGGCTGCTCCCAGCGCTGACGGGCTGCCAAGGCACTCGACCCGCCGGCCGCCAGCGCGGCGCGGTAGCGGCCGAGGTAGAGGGCGAGTTCGAGCCCCGCCACCGGCGAGCCGGGCGGCGCGGTGGCGCGGACGTCGTCGACGAAGGCGAGCTCCTCCGCCCGCGAGCCGGACTCCGCCGGGGAGAGGTAGCCGAGCAGCTCCAGGTGCGCGGTGCGGTTCCACCGGTCGCGGGCTCCGATCTCCCGGCAGGTCGGCAGCACCTCGTCGAGCGGTCGGCCCAGCAGCCGCTGGGCTCCGAGCAGGGCGATCCAGGGGGCCGGGTCCTGCGGGCGGGCACCGGCCGCGTCGCGGCACCACCGCTCCACGCCGTGCAGCTCCTCGGTGCTCCCGGTGCGGCGGGCGGCGGCGACGTGCACCCATGCCCGGAAGACCAGCGGATCGGCGTCGTCCGGGCGCTGTCGTCGCCAGACCTGGGCCAGTCGCGGGGTGGCCGCCTCGGCCAGGACCGCCAGGCGCAGGGTGCGACGGTCCCAGGCGGAGCCGGCGTCGCGCAGTGCCCGCTCCACCAGGACGGCGGACAGCTCCAGTTGGCCGTGGGTCTGCGGCACCGTCAACTGCCGATGCACCAGGGCGAGTTCGGCGTCGTCGAGGGCGGGCATGAGGCGTGGCCCGGCGGGGCGGCGGCCGAAGATGGGCATGGCGGGCGGTCCCGGGGGTCGAGCCGGCGGAGGGGTTCACCGATCCAACACGCGGCGCCCCGTTACGGTCAACACCCTTGTCATAAGGCCGGGGCCGCGCCCCTCACCCCGCCCGGGGCCCGCGGCTCATCCGCGCGGAACGGCCCCTGCGGCGGCCGTCCGCAGCACCTCGTAGCCCGCCTGTACGAAGCGCCCGTCCAGCGCGGGTGCGGTGTTGGCCAGGGCCGCGACCGTGGTGGGGCCCTGCGGGGAGAAGCCGACGAAGGTGGTGAACCCGCGGGTGCCGCCCGAGTGGAAGTAGAGGTCCCGGCCACCGGAGTGACGGTGCATCCAGACCAGGCCGAGCCGGTCCGTCGAGCCCGGCAGCCGCAGTCGCAGCCGCTGGACGTCGGCCAGTGCCGCGCCCAGTTCGGCGCCGACGGAGACACCTGCGGCGGAGCCCGGCGGCCCGCTCCGGCTCTCGGCGTGGGTGCGCAGGTAGCGCAGGAGGTCGGCCCCCGAAGACCGCACGGCCCCCGCGCCCGGCAGCCCGGGCATCAGCCACGGCGGTCGCGCACGCCCGTGGCGGTAGCCGACCGCCAGTCCCGCCGCGTCCGGCCGGCAGGAGGTGGCGGTGAGCCCCAGCGGCCCGCAGACCCGTTCGGCCAACAGCTCCCCGTACGTCAGCCCGCCCGTCTCGGCGAGCAGCCGGCCGAGCAGCCCGACCCCGTAGTTGGAGTAGCGGTACCGGCTGCCGGGCGCGCACCGGACGGCGGTCCGGGCCAGCGACTCCCCCAACTGCTCGTCGCCGAAGGCGGCGTAGGGGTTGCCGAACCAGTCCGGCACGGCACCGGCGAGCAGCCCCGGTGGCAGACGGGGCAGCCCCGAGGTGTGGGTGGCCAGGTGGAGCAGGCGGATCGTTCGGGCGGAGCGGCCCCGGGCCGTCCTCCAGTGCGGCGGCAGCCGTCGCTCCACCGGGTCGTCCAGGGCGAGTTCACCGCGGGCGGCCATCTCGGCGAGCAGCAGGGCGGTGAACGTCTTGGAGACCGAGCCGAGTTCGAAGACGGTGTCCGGCGTGCACGGCGGCGCGTCCGGCGCCCGTGCGGCGCGCCCGTGGCAGCGGACCTCCTCCCGGTCCCCCCGGCCGACGGCCACGGTGACCGCGCTCGCGTACGGCCCGGCGGCGCGCACCGCCGCCCCGACCGCCTGGTTGACTGCCTGGTCGACCGCCTGGTCGCACTCGCGGTCGGCCGCGTTCACGCGGCGACCGGCGTGCCGCCGAGGGCGCGGGACAGCGCGACCGTCGCGGCCACCACGCCCACCACGGCGGTGTGTTCGTGTTCGCGGAAGGTGTCCTCGGAGTCCTCGTACAGCGGGGTCGCCCCGTCGCGCGGGATCAGTCCGTCCGGCTGCTGGACGGCGGCCAGCGCCTCCCAGCCGGACCGCCCGGTGACCGGCTCCCCCATGCAGGAGTCGACGATGAGCAGTTCGCCGGCGAGGTCCCACTGCTCGGTCTCCAGCCAGACGTCGAGCCAGACCGGCAGCCAGTCGCGCAGGTAGGCGTGCATCGGCTCGGGCAGGCACTCGGGGCGCGCGCCCCAGTCGGTGAGGTGGAAGACGGTGTGGGTGACGTGGTAGCCGATCACCCAGGCGATGGTCCACGGCTCGGAGAGGGCGCCGAGCCAGGTCGACCGGGCCAGTGCCGGCCAGTCCGGCGCGGGTTCGAGCCCGGCGATCCGCCGGGCGTTGGCGAGGGCGAGCTGCCGGTTGCCGGGGATCTCGACGGCGTGCACGGAGCGGAGCCGGCCGAGGGAGGTGAGCAGTTCGTCCATGGCGGGGTGCCGGTAGCCGGCCCGGGCGAAGTGCGCGTAGGTCTCCAGCGGGTCGATCACCGTGACGTGGCGCAGCTGCCGCTCGTAGAGGAGGTCGCCGTGCCTGAGCTGGGACCAGGAGGCCTCCAGCAGCTCGCGCGCGAGCCGGGCGTCGTGGGCGCCGGTGACGCCGTCGCGCAGCACCAGGGAGGAGGCGAGCGCTGCTTCGCAGAGCGGCTTGTAGACGTCGTTGGGATCGGCGAGGTCGATGATCGTGTTGTCCTCGATCCGGTCGAACCCGCCGAGTTGGCCGGCGTGCAGCCAGGCCAGGGCCCGGGAGCCGAGCTGCTGGGCGAGGGCGAGCACCTGGGTGTCGGTCATCTCCGTGCCCCGTTCAACGGTCATCGGTCATCGGTCAACAGGCGCCGGGCGATGGCGAGTTCGAGCCCGGAGCGGTTGGTCCCGTCGCCGACGAAGCCGATCCGGTCGAGGACCGGCCCGATCTCCAGCCGGTCCGGGCGGCCGTCGGCGTGTGCCCAGGCGAGCCAGCGGGCGAGGCGGACGGCGGTGGTGGGGTCGCGCCGCAGCATCGCGCGGACGGTGCCGCGGGCGAGGTCCAGGGTGTGGGTGCGGGCCGAGTCGTGCACGGCGCCGTCCAGCCCGGGCAGCGCGAGACCGGATAGCTGGGCCATCCGGACGGACCAGGACTGCCAGCCGACGTCCGCCGGGCCGGGCGGCGTCGGTGGCGTCGGGGCCGGGGTCCCGCCGCTCGCGTGGGACGTGGCGGCGAGGAGGCACAGGGCGGCCCAGTCCTGCCAGGCGATCGCCAGGGCACCGCCGTCGGTGGCGGCGGCCGGCTCGGGGAGGGTCCGTCGTGCCTCGGCGAGCAGGGCGGCGGCCGCCTCGTCGGGAGGGGCGCCGGCCAGCAGCTGCGGGGCGAACAGGTTCACGCCGAGCACCCGGGCGGCGGCCAGCAGGGGGCGGCGTGCGGTGGTCTCCGCGGCGCCGTCGGGAAGGGCGGGATCCGCGGGTGCGGCCGTACCCCCGCCGTCCCGAACGGCGTCGAGGGTACGGCCTGACAGGTGCTCCACCGCGGCGGCGTACTCGTCGCGGAGGGTGGTCTCGGCGGACGGCATGGTGGAACCGCCTCCTTCACGGGATGGGGCACGGGTCCGGTACGGCGCCGTGCCGCAGGGCTGCCGCGCGCCGGGACCGACGGGGCCGACTACCGGGTCGGCCTCTCCTTCGGCGGCTTCGGGGAAGCCAGCAGCAGCCCGGCCAGCAGCACTGCGCCGGCGGCCTCGGGCAGGTACGTGGGCGCGTCGGACACGACGGCCTCGTCCTCCACCATCAGGCTCGCGAGCGTCCCGGCCTCGGCGAGCGTCGCGCTGCGTGACGCCGGAGCGGTTTCGGTCTGGAACTGAGCAAGCATCAGATGTGCCTCCTCGTCTGGTTTTCGCCGTTCGGTCGAACGGCGCCCCCCGTTCGACAGTACGAGCACGAACCGATGGTCGCACCCGCAGCGGGGCGGGCAGCGGCCGGACGCATCGGTTCCGCAGCGGATCAAGCGGGCTCCCCCGCACGGGAGTTGGGGGACCAGGCGGCCCCCGCACCGGGCGGGTGGTCAGCGGCGGTGCAGCAGGAAGCCGTGCTCCCGCAGGGACTCCAGGCCGAACTTGGCGACCATGCGGTGGTCGGGGCGGTCGTCGTCGAAGACGTGCTCGATGTCGAACGCGTCGCCGAAGTACCCCCGGACCGCGTCCGGCCCCACCGAGAAGGGCGGGGTGTCCATCACCGGCGCGTACTCCAGGGTGTTGAGGAAATACCGGGCCCCGGCCGGCAGGAGGCCGGTCAGGTGCGCGGCGAAGCGCTCGCGCATCGGTTCCGGGAACGCGACCAGGCAGGCACGGTCGTACACCACGTCGACGGGGCCGAGGCCGGCGGCGGTGAGGTCGAAGAAGTCCCGCACCAGCACGGTCAGGTTGCCCACCCGGAAGACCCCGGGCTCCGTCCGGACGGCGTCGAGCGCGTTGTCCGCGAGGAACTGGGCCACCGCCGACTCGACGAGCTCGACGCCGACCACCTCGCGGGCCCGCCGGGCGAAGGCGGGCATGTCCAGGGACTTCCCGCACAGCGGCACCAGGACCCGGGCCCCGTCCAGGAGCCCACTGTCCACCAGGTACCGCGCGTGCGGGTGCACCTCCGGCAGGTGGAAGCTCGTCTTCGAGCCGCCCTCGTCCCACGAGTCGAACCAGAACTGGCGTTCCACCGCGCCTCCCCCTCGCCACGGTCCGGCGCCCCCCGCGGACGGACCGGGGCGAGCGTACCGCCCGCGCACCGGCACCGGCGGGGCAACGGCCGAATCCACGGAGCAGCCGTGCGGGGCAGCGGAGTTGACGGCCCGTCGGATCCGGTCGGCGCTGCGGGGTCCGCCACGGTGCGGTGCACTGCGGCGAGCGCCTGCGAGGGCTCGAAAAATATGCCCGGAAAAACACGGAGCACAATGTGGGAACGTTCCGGACCCGGGCCTGCTACAGTCGTTGTAGTTGCAGTAGTGGTTCCCATGAACTTTGTGTGCGCCTGCTGATGTTTCGCGGGCGCATTTTTTGTTTTCCGATTTTTTCGGATGGGCGCTCATCGCGGCGACTCGGAGCGTGCGACGTGCGCGTTCCGGACGGCCCTTTGAAGGAGATTTTTAATGGCTAATGGCACCGTGAAGTGGTTCAACTCGGAAAAGGGCTTCGGCTTCATCGAGCAGGAGGGTGGCGGCCCGGACGTCTTCGCCCACTACTCGAACATCAACGCCAACGGCTTCCGTGAGCTGCTCGAGGGCCAGAAGGTCGAGTTCGACGTCACCCAGGGCCAGAAGGGCCCGCAGGCCGAGAACATCCGCCCGCTGTAGTTCCTGTGCCGGGTGACCCACCTGGCAACGAGAGGCCCGCACCGCGCACACCGCGCGGTGCGGGCCTCTCGGCGTTCCTCCGGCCTCGGGCCCCGTCAGGGTCCGGCCGGGACGGCGGGGACGGCCGGGACGGCGGGGACGGCCGGGACGGCGGGGGTGACGATGAGGACGTCCAGGGTGCGGGGGCCGTGGACGCCCTCCACCCGGTTGAGCTCGATGTCGCTGGTGGCGGAGGGGCCGGAGATGAACGTCAACGGCTTGCGCGGGTCGAGGCGGGCGAGGGCGTCGGGGAGGTCGTCGGCGATCTGGTCGGCTCCGATGACGCAGAGGTGGTAGTCGGGGACCAGGGTGAGGGCGCGGCGGCCCTGGCCGGGGCCGGTGTCGAGCACGATGGTGCCGGTGACGGCGATGCCCGCGGCGGCGAGGGTGACCGCGCCGTCGAGGGCGTCCAGGGCGGGGACGTCCAGCGGTTCGGGGTGCCAGTCCCACCCACCGGTGGGCAGGAGCTCGCCGGGGAGGCCCGTGGGGACGGCGAGGCGGGTGGCCCCCTGCCGGGTGAGGGCGGCGGCGACGGCGTCGCGCAGGCCCGCCGGGTCGGTGCGGGTGACGGTGGCGCGGTAGTCGGCGACGCGTTCGGCGAAGAGGTCGACGCGGTCCCGGCCGGGTTCGAGGTGGCTGCGGAGGTGGTCGCGGGGGACGGGGACGTCCTCGGGCCGCTCGTCGGCGGGGACGTCGGCGAGTGCGGCGCGGATCCGGGCGAGGACGCCCTCGCGGCTGCTCATCCCTGGCTCTCCCTGTTCTCGCGGTTCTTGCGCCACCAGGCGCGGAAGGACTCGGCCGGCGGCACGGGGGTGTCGCGGCTGTCGGACCACCCGTGCATCGGGCCGGGCACCCGCCCGATCTTCCCGTCACGGGACAGCAGCCGGCCACCGAGGGCGGCGGCCTTCTGGGCGGCGCCGAGCAGCCGCGGCGAGTCCAGCACGTAGCCGGCCGCCTTCATCGCGACCGCCTCCAGGCCGGAGCCCTCGGCCTCGACGGCCTTGGCCCGCAGGTGGGTGAGCACCTCGGGGATGTTGATCTTCACGGGGCAGGCGTCGTAGCAGGCCCCGCACAGCGTGGAGGCGAACGGCAGGGAGGCCGCGTGCTCCACGCCCACCAGCTGAGGGGTGAGGACGGCGCCGATCGGCCCGGGGTAGACGGAGCCGTAGGCGTGCCCGCCGGTGCGCTCGAAGACGGGGCAGACGTTCAGACAGGCGGAGCAGCGGATGCAGGCCAGGGCCTGGCGGCCGACCTGGTCGGCGAGGGTGTCGGTCCGGCCGTTGTCGAGCAGCACCAGGTGGAAGGCCGACGGTCCGTCACCCTCCGAGGTGCCGGTCCACATCGAGGTGTAGGGGTTCATCCGCTCGCCGGTGGAGGAGCGGGGCAGCAGCTGGAGGAAGACCTCCAGGTCGGCGAAGGAGGGCACCACCTTCTCGATGCCCATGACGGTGATCAGCGTCTGCGGGAGGGTGAGGCACATCCGGCCGTTGCCCTCGGACTCCACCACCACGACCGTGCCCGTGTCCGCGCAGGCGAAGTTGGCTCCCGAGACCGCGACCTTGGCCCTGAGGAACTTCTCCCGCAGGTGCTGCCGCGCGGCCTCCGCCAGCGCGGCGGGCTCGTCGGTGAGGCCCTCCGGGGCGGGGCGGCCCCACGAAGCCATCCGGGCGGCGAAGACGTCGCGGATCTCGGTGCGGTTGCGGTGGATCGCGGGCACCAGGATGTGCGAGGGCCGGTCGTCGCCCAACTGCACGATCAGCTCGGCGAGATCGGTCTCGTAGGCGGTGATGCCGACCTCCGCCAGGTGCTCGTTGAGACCGATCTCCTGGGTGGCCATCGACTTGACCTTGACCACCTCGGTCTCGCCGGTGGCCCTCACCAGCCGCGCCACGATCCGGTTCGCCTCGGAGGCGTCCGCCGCCCAGTGCACCGTGCCGCCCGCCGCCGTGACGGCGGCCTCCAACTGCAGCAGATAGCGGTCGAGATGACGCGCCGTCCGCCGCTTGATCGCCTCGCCGGCCTCCCTGAGCTGCTCCCAGTCGTCCAGTTCGCCGGCGACCGCGAGCCGCTTGTCGCGGATGGTGCCGGTGGCGCGTCTGAGGTTGGCGCGCAGCTGACCGTCCTTCAGGGCCTCGCGCGCCGCCTCCGGGAAGGAGGGCGCGCCGAGCCACACCACGCCACGGTCGCTCATCGCAGGTCTCCCTCGGTCGCGGCCAGGATCTCCGCGAGGTGCGCCGTCCGCACAGCGCTGCCCTGCCGGGACAGTCCTCCGCCGATGTGCAGCAGGCAGGAGTTGTCGACCGCGCAGAGCACCTCGGCGCCGGAGGCCGTCACCTCGCCGGTCTTGTCGGCGAGCATCGCGGCGGAGGTGTCGGCGTTCTTCACCGCGAAGGTGCCGCCGAAGCCGCAGCAGGAGTCGGCCCTCGGGAGCTCGACCAGCTCCAGCCCCCGCACCGCCCGCAGCAGCCGCTCGGGGCGCTCCCCCAGCCGCAGCCCGCGCAGCGAGTGGCAGGTCGGGTGGTAGGCGACCCGGTGCGGGAAGGAGGCCCCGACGTCCTCGACCTTCAGCACCTCGGTCAGGAATTCCGTGAACTCGTGGACCCTGGGCACGAGTTCGGTCACCCGCCGGTGGAGCGCGGGCTCGGTGGCGAGCAGCGGGTGGTTCTCCCGGACCATGCCCGCGCAGGATGCGGAGGGGGTGACCACCGCGTCGTACTCGCCGAAGACCCGGGCGAAGCGCTCCACCAGGGGGAGGGCCTCGGCGCGGTAGCCGGTGTTGAAGTGCAGCTGCCCGCAGCAGCTCTGCTCGAACGGGAACTCCACCGTGTGGCCGAGCCGTTCCAGCACGGTCACCACCGCCCGGCCGGTGGCCGGGTGGAGCGTGTCGGTGTGGCAGGTGATGAACAGGGCGATCCGCATCGCGACAACCCCTCCTCGGTGGGGACCGGTACGTGCTCGGTCGGCAGTCCGTCGCCCCGCACTCGGACGACCGGCACCGGGTGCCGGGGCTCGACGGTACCGCTTCCGCACGGGCAGCGGTGACGGGCCGTCATGCGGCGAGCGAGGAGATCGCGTCGCCGACGTACTCGGCGCCCAGGACGACCGGCAGGACGGTCATGATCGCGGTGTTGTGGACGGACGTCCACGCCTTCCACTCCCCCAGGACGGTGCCGGACCGCTGCCCGCCCAGCAGGTGGACGCCGAGCGGCAGCAGCGTGCAGAGCGAGCCGATCGCCACCATCAGCGCCACCGCGACGGTCCTGCCGCCGCCGTCCGCGCCGCTGGTGGCGATCGAGACGGCACCGCCGACGGCCAGCACGAGGTTCTTCGGGTTGGCCGCGACCAGCGCCGCGGCCAGGCCGGCGGACTCGGCCGGGGTGAAGGTGTCGACGGTGCGCATCCACTTCGGCGGCTCCGTGACGTGCCCCTGCCGCGGCCGCTCCCGCCACTGCCGCGCGCCCAGCAGCAGGAGCAGCACCCCGAGCGCGAGCTCCAGCCAGGACGACCAGGCCGGCTTCCCGCCGTCGGTGTCGATGCCCGACCCGGCGAGGACGACCACCGAGGTCACCGCCGCCAGCGCGACCACCCACCCGGCGGTGAACGCGATGCCGTTCACCCTGCCCCGGGGACTGGCGAGCATCAGGATCACCGCGATCAACGGCAGCGGGCTGATCGCGATGCCCACCGCCGAGGCCAGCATCGCCCCGATCGCCTCACCCATCGATTCCCCTTCCGGCCTCACGCTCGTGGAGGTGCGGCCGTGCCCGCCCGCCCGACGCGGCGTCCGGCGGGCGGGCAGGGCGGGTGACCTGCGCCCGGTCGCGGCCACGGACCCTGCTGGCCACCCTCCCCAGCGCACGCGTGCTCCGCGACCGACGGGAGCCGGACGGGTGAGACGACGGGCATGCCACCGGGGCGGTCAGCGGGGGCGTGCCACCGGGGCGGTCAGCGGGGGTCGAGCCAGCCGAGGGCCGCGACGGTCATGGCCCGGACTCCGGTCCCGATGGTGGGTTCGGCGACGGGGGCGAAGCGGGGTGAGTGGTTGGAGGGGACGTCGCGTCCCAGGGTCCCGTCGCGCACCGCGGCTTCGAAGACGGCGGGGTCGATGCCGCCGAAGTACCAGTAGCAGAGCGGGGCTCCGGAGGCGGTGGCCAGGACGCCGCAGTCCTCGCTGCCGGTGGCGGGCCCGTGGTCGAGGACGGCGTCCTCGCCGAAGTGGGCACGCAGCGCCGCGGTGGTGCGCTCGTACGCGGGGCGGTCGTTGACGAGGACGGGGAAGGAGTCGATCACGGTGATCTCCGGGGGGCGGTCCGCCCCGGAGGCGGCGGCCTCGGCCTGGACGATGCGGGTGATGCCCTTGAGGACGGCGTCGCGGACCTCGGGGGTGAAGGTGCGGACGTTGACCTTGAGTTCGGCCTCGTCGGGGATCACGTTGTCCCTGGTGCCCGCGGTGAGGGCGCCGACCGTGACGACCGCGGTGTCACCGCCCGCGACCTCGCGCGAGACCACGGTCTGCAGGCGCATGACCGTGGCGGCGGCCATCACCACCGGATCGATCGCCATCTCGGGGCGGGAGCCGTGCGCGCCGCGGCCGAACATCCGCACGTGCAGCGCGTCGGTGGCCGCCATCGCCGGCCCGGGGTGGCAGCCGATGGTCCCGGCCGGGATGGGTGCGACGTGCTGGCCCAGGACGACGTCGGGGGTGCCGGCCCGGTCGAACAGCCCGTCGTCGACCATGGCCCGCGCACCCGAACCGATCTCCTCGGCGGGCTGGAACACCGCCACGAGGGTGCCGGACCAGCACTGGCGCGCTCCGGCGAGCAGGTCGAGTGCGCCGAGCAGGCAGGTGACGTGCACGTCGTGCCCGCAGGCGTGCATCACCGGCACCGGCTGCCCGTCCTGGTCGGTGCCCGTCGCCTCGCTGGCGTACGCGAGCCCGGTCTGCTCCAGCACCGGCAGCGCGTCCATGTCGGCGCGCAGGAGGACCCTCGGCCCCTCGCCGTTGGCCAGCACGCCCACCACCCCGGTGCCGCCGACGCCTTCGGTGACCTCGAAGCCGAGCCGCTTCAGGTCCTGCGCGACCAGACCCGCCGTGCGGGTCTCGGCGAAGGACAGCTCCGGGTGGGCGTGCAGGTCCTCGTAGAGCTCCTCCAGGCGCGGGCGGATCTCGGCGAGCCTGCGCAGGACGGGGGTGGCGGCCTCGTGCCGGCGGTCGTCGCTCATGCCCGCCACCCTCGGCCGCGCCCGCTGCGGCGGCCACCGGTACGCGCGTTCGGGTGAGCGGGGGTCGGGGGCCGCCGCGCGTCCTGCGGCCGGGGCCGGGGGCACCCTACCGTGACGGGCATGGGACCTACCGCGCGCACCACGGCCGACCGCTACCCCGAGCGGGTCACCTACGACCGGGAGGCGGCCTACGCCGTGCTGGACGAGGCCCTCGCCGTCCACGTCGGCTTCGCCACCGACCTCGGCCCGGTGGTCATCCCCACCCTGCACATGCGGGTCGGGGACCAACTGCTGCTGCACGGCTCGGCGTTCGGCCGCTTCATCACCACAGCGGCCGCCGGGGCCCCGCTCTGCGTGACCGCCACCCTGATCGACGGCGTGATCCTGGGGCGGGCCTCCTCGCACCACTCGGCCGCCTACCGCTCCGTCATGGTCTTCGGCCGGGCGACTCCGATCGAGGACGCGCAGGAGCGGGCCGACGCCCTCGCCGAGGTGGTCGAGAGCGTCATCCCCGGCCGGCTCTCCGGCCCGAACGCGGCGCGGCGCCCCAGCGTCGAGGAGGCCCACTACACCGCCTGCCTGACGATGCCCATCGAGGAGTTCTCGATGAAGGTCCGGGCCGGCTTCGCCCGTGACGAACCCAAGGACGACCACGTCGAGGCCTGGGCCGGCTGGATCCCCCTGACCACCGCTCCCGGCACCCCCGTCCCCGACGCCATCACCGGGACCCGCTTCTCCGCCCCCGCCTACGACCCGGCCGTCCACCGCTTCCGCCAGAACTGACGGGGGCTCACCCACCCTGCCGGGCGGCGACGGTGGCGCCGCGTCGGCGGCGGAGGGCGGCGGCGCCGCCCGCGAGTGCCAGGGCGGCGCCCGAGCCGCCGAGCAGCAGGGGGGTCGAGGAGGTGTCCCGCGTCCTGACCGCCTCGCTGTAGCCGCTGGACATGCCCGCGGTGTCGTAGACCGAGCCGGGCAGCTTGTCGGCGTAGCGGGCCTTGACCAGCTTCTGGTACTCGCTCAGCGAGACCGAGGACCGGCCGTCCAGACCCTGCCGGGCCTGGTCGTTGAGCGGTTCGACGGTGGTGAGCCTCAGTTGGTACCAGGCGCGCAGCTGCGGCTCGGTGAAGACCAGGGTGCCCACGGCCGCCTTGGCCGCGTACGCGGCGTCGCGGTCGCCGTCGCGCACGGCGGCCAGGTGCCAGCCGCCGCCCTCGGTGGGGGCGAGCATGACGGTGGCTGTCCGCCCGTTGACCGGGGCGTTCAGGGCGGAGACCAGGTGGCTGAGCCTGACCGCCTCGGTGGCGACCGGCAGGGACCGGCCCGCGACGAAGCCGGGGGCGACCTCGTTCAGCGCCAGCGGGTCCTGGACGGTGAACGCGGGCAGGCCCTCGCACGGGTCGGCCTGGTCGGGGATCGGCTGCGGCGCCCCGCCCCCGTCGCCCTGCGGGAGCGGCACGCTGAGGAAGCGGCAGACGGTGGTGCGGACCTCGGCCGACTTCACCAGGTCGAGGGCTGCCCGGTAGTCCGGGATGTCGGCCGGCAGCGGGTCCGTCGGCGCGAGCGCGTGGGCGGGGCCGGCGGCGGACAGCAGTGCGGCCGCGCCGAGCACCAGGGCGCCGGCCAGTCGGGAGAGGGGGGAGGCCGCCCGCCCGCCGGAGGTTCGTGTTCCGTGCATGCCGCCTGCCTTAACGGGAGATGCCGATCCGGGAGTGGGTCCACTTGAACGAGCTGTTGCTGACGTAGTCGGCGTAGTTCCACCACGTGTAGGTGGTGGTGTCGGGCCACGGGTCGGCGACGCCGATGGTGTTGTTCGAGGTGTCGAAGCCGTAGACCACGTTCATGTGGCCCCCGCCGGACGTCCATCCGATCCGGGCGGCGACCGGCCGGGCCGCCTTGACGTCGGTGTAGACCTGGTTGAACGTGGCCGCGCTGCTCAGCCCGGTGCCGAGGTGGCCCAGGCCGAGGCTGTTCCATCCCCTGGCCATGTCGTCGAGGGTGGCGGGCTGGTTGTCGCAGCCGTAGTACGGGGCCGCCCTGGTGCAGAAGTCGGTCTGCGTGCTGCCGTAGCCCTGGAACTTGGCGATCGTCAGCCCGGAGGCGACCCAGCACCACTGGGTCTTCTCCTGCTTGTACATGCCGATGTTGTCCTGCCCCGCCTCGGCGTGGGCCGGGCCGCCGGCCGCCGCGAGCAGGCCCGAGACCGTCAGCGCGACGGCCACCGTGGCGGCCGTGAAAGGGGATCTGCCCATCGTCCTGCCTTCCCGCGGACTTGCGAGGGATGCCGGGAAATCTGGCAGACCAATCAGAGCACGAACTTTCCGGAACGCCCATGGTGCGTACCGAAACTGACCCCGTATTGGTGAATCGTCGTACCGGAGATCGGCGGCGGCCGAAAGGCGGCCGGATCCGTCAGGCCGCGACGAGCTCCCGCTCGCGGTCGCGCGGCCCGGCCGCGGACCTCCGGTTCGGCAGCGAGAGCCGGACGACCTTGCGCCAGGCGGAGAAAACCTGCTTGGGCAGCGGACCGGTGACGTACTCCAGCTCGTACTTCTCGAACAGCGCGCGCACCTTCACGGCGACCTCGGCGTACCGGTTGCTCGGCAGGTCCGGGAAGAGGTGGTGCTCGATCTGGTGCGAGAGGTTGCCGGTCATGAAGTGCATGGCACGGCCGCCGCTGATGTTCGCCGAGCCCATCATCTGGCGCAGGTACCACTGGCCGCGCGTCTCGCCCTCGATCGAGCGGCGCTCGAAGACCCGGACGCCCTCGGGGAAGTGCCCGCACATGATGACCGAGTGGGTCCAGAGGTTGCGGACCAGGTTCGCGGTGAAGGTGGCGGCGAGCGTGGTGAGGAAGGAGGGACCCGAGAGCAGCGGGTGGATCACGTAGTCCTTGAGCACCTGCCGGCGGATCTTGCGGCCCACCGCCCTGGCCCGTGCGCGGAACTCCGGGTCCTTGCGGCGGCGCCGCTGCAGGTTCTTGCCGAGCTCCAGGTCGTAGGCCGCGATGCCGTACTCGAAGAAGCAGGCGTTGACGAGGTTCCACAGCGGCTGGCCGAGGTGGAACGGGTGCCACCGCTGGTCCTCGTCGACGCGCATGATGCCGTAGCCGAGGTCGTTGTCCTTGCCGATCACGTTGGTGTAGGTGTGGTGCAGCTCGTTGTGCGAGTGCTTCCACTGGTCGGCAGGCGAGACGTGGTCCCACTCCCAGGTGGTGGAGTGGATCTTCGGGTCCCGCATCCAGTCCCACTGGCCGTGCAGGACGTTGTGGCCGATCTCCATGTTCTCCATGATCTTCGCCACCGACAGGCCGGCGGTGCCGATCAGCCACGCGGGCGGGAAGATCGAGAAGAGCAGGACGCCCCGGCTGGCCAGTTCGAGCTTGCGCTGCGCCGAGATCACCTTGCGGATGTAGGCGGCGTCCTTCTCACCACGGCCGGCGATCACCTCGTCACGGATCGCGTCCAACTCCCGGCCGAGCTCCTCGATCTGAGCGGCGGTCAGGTGGGCGGTGGGGTCGATGGCGGTCACGGTGCTCCTACCGTTCGATCTCGCACGGGCCCGCCGCGGCGGACACGCAGGTCTGGATGAGGACGCCCGGCTCGGCCTCGGTGATCTCGCCGGTGCGCAGGTCGCGGACGGCGCCCGCCTTCAGCGGCGTGACGCAGCCGAAGCAGATGCCCATCCGGCAGCCGGAGGGCATCAGCACTCCAGCCTCCTCGCCGACCTCCAGCAGCGGCGTCGCACCGTCCGCCTCGACGGTCCGCCCGGTGGCACCGAAGGTGACCTCGCCGCCCTCCCCGGCCACCACCGTGCCCGGGCGGAAGCGCTCGGTGCGCAGCCGCTCCCGGACGCCGTGCTCGGACCAGTGCCGCTCCACCGCGTCGAGCAGGCCCGCCGGCCCGCAGGCCCAGGTCTCGCGCTCGGCCCAGTCGGGCACCAGGTCGCCCAGGCGGGCGAGGTCGAGCCTGCCGTCGGTGCCGGTGTGCACCTCGGTGAGGCGCAGCCGCCCCGCCGCGGCGAGCTCGTGCAGTTCGGCGCGGAAGATCACGTCCTGCGGCCGCGGCGCGCAGTGGACCATGACGACGTCGTCCAGGGCGTGCTCGCGCAGCATGCCCATCACGGGCGTGATCCCGCTGCCGGCCGTCAGGTAGAGCACCTTGGCGGGGCTGGCCGGCGGCAGCACGAAGTCACCGGCCGGCTGCTCCAGCCGGACCAGGGTGCCCGGCGCCGTCCGGTGGACCAGGTGCCTACTGACCCGGCCGTCCGCCACCGCCTTCACGGTGACGGTGATCCGGCCGTCCTGACGGTCCGTCGGCGAGGTGAGGGAGTACGCGCGCCACAGGCGCACCCCGTCGACGTCGACCCCGATCCGCACGTACTGGCCCGCGGTGTGGCCGCGCCAGCCGCGCCCCGGCCGGATCACGACGGTCGCGGCGTCCTCGGTCTCGGGGTGCACTGCCTCGATCCGCCCGCGCAGCTCGGCGCCGGCCCGCAGCGGGCTGACCAGATCGAGGTAGTCCGACGGCAGCAGCGGCGTCGTGACCATCTCCAGCAGCTTCCACGCCCTGCTGCGGAGGGCTGTACTCGTCATGGCCCCAGCTTGCTTCGTCCGAAGACGTAGAGTCCTGACCGTAGGACGTGAATCTGATCGGCCGAATTGTTCGTAGGGAACAAGAACCATGAGCAACGCAGTCCGCAGGGCCGCCGAACCGGTGCTGGACGAGACGACGGTCGCCGCCCTCCGGGCCGAGCTGACCACCACCGCCGAGGAGGTCGTCCGGGCGATCATCGACGAAGTCCCCTCCTACGCCAACGCCCTCTCCGGCCGCATGGGCGGGACCATCCGCCGCGCCGTCCGCACCGCGCTCGGGCACTACCTCGACCTCGCGAGCGGGCACACCACCGGGGGCGACGCCGGCGACGCGGCGTACGAGCTGGGGCGCGGCGAGGTGCGCGACGGGCGCTCGATGGACGCCCTGCTCAGCGCCTACCGCGTCGGCGCCCGGGTGGCCTGGCGGTGCCTGGCCGCGGGCGCGGTGCCCGCGGGCCTGCCCGCCGCCGAGGTCGCCAAGTTCGCCGAGCTGACCTTCGCCTACATCGACGAGCTCTCCGCCGCGAGCGCCGCGGGCCACGCCGACGAACTGGCCGCCCGCGGCCGGGCCCACGAGCGCCACCTCGAACAGCTGGCCCGCGACCTGCTCGCCGAGGCCGGCCCGGACGTCCTGCCCGCCTCCGTCCTGCGGGCCCGCTGGCAGCCGCCGGTCTCGCTGACCGCCGTCCTGCTGCCCGCCGCCCAGGCGCGGCCCGCCTACCGCACGCTCGACCCGAACACCCTCGTCCTCGACGACCTGCCCGACGACACCGGCGTGCTGCTCGTCCCCGACGCCGACCGGCCCCACCTCCTGCGCCAGCTCACCGACCGCACCGCCGTGGTCGGCCCCGCCCGGCCGTGGCTCCGGGCCTCCGCCTCGTTCGCGCGGGCCCTGCGCGCGCGGGCCCTCTCCCCCGGCATCCGCGACACCGAGGACCACCTGCCCGAGCTCGTCCTGACCGCCGACGCCGACGCCTTCGCGGACCTGCGGGCCCGGGCCCTCGCCCCGCTGCGGGCGCTGCCGGCCGCGACCGCGCGGCGGCTGGAGGAGACGCTGCGGGCCTGGCTGCTGCACCAGGGCCGGCGGGAGGAGGTGGCGGCGGCGCTCTTCGTCCACCCCCAGACGGTGCGGTACCGGATGGCGCAGCTGCGGGAGCTGTTCCCGGACCTCGCCTCCCCCCACCGCGTCCTCGAACTGACCCTGGCGGTCGGCCTCCCGGCCACCTGACCGGGGGCCCTGCCGGTGCGGAGCCGGGCAGGGCGGACGGGAGGCGGCGCAACAGGCTCGGGCGTCCGACCAGCGGTGGTGGACGCCCACTATCGTGGGATCCGCGCAGGACAGGACGGGCTAGGGGGAACCTTGTACTACAGCGGCTTGGAGCTTGACCGGGTTGGCGGCCGGCGTACCGACTCGGAGTGGGTCGCCGGGCTGTTGACGAGCCCCGGCACCCAGGTGATTCCCTTCTGGCGGGACCACTGCCTGGTCCGCGACGACAGGCCCGTCCGGCTGCCGTTGGCCGAGGCGCGGCGCATCCTCGACGCCGCCGACGACCCGGTGTTCCTCGGCCTGGACGGGGAGGCCGCGGTCTTCGCGGCCGACCTGTCCCGCGTCGACCGGTCCGACGCCGTCGAACTGGCCACCGCGGACACGGTGCTGGATGTGCGAGCCATGGTTCCCACCATCACGCCGGAGGAGGCGGGCCTGCTCGCGTACGCCCGCGGAATCCTGCACTGGAACCGGAACCAGCGGTTCTGCGGCGCGTGCGGCGGTCCGGCCGTCCCCGGCAACAGTGGCCACCTGCGGACCTGTCAGGACTGCGGAAAGCTGCTCTTCCCGCGGATCGAACCGGCCGTGATCGTGCTGGTGGAACTGCCCGGCACGCCTCGGCGCTGCCTGCTCGGCCGGCACGCGGGCTCCGGTCCGGACCGCTTCAGCACGCTGGCCGGGTTCGTCGAGATCGGGGAGAACCTCGAGGACGCGGTGCGCCGCGAGGTCGCCGAGGAGGCCGGTGTCGAGGTGGGGACGATCACCTATCAGGGATCCCAGTCGTGGCCGTTCCCGTCCGGGATGATGATCGGGTTCCGCGCCGAGGCCGTCTCCGACCGGATCGACGTGGACAACGTCGAGGTGGTGGAGGCACGTTGGTTCACGGCGGCCGAACTTCGGTCGCGCATCGCGGACTCCGCCGACGGCGGACCCTACCGGGTCGACTCGATCGGCAAGGTGCTCATCGACCAGTGGCTGGCCGACGTGGAGTGAGTCGGACGCCGCGGCCGGGGGCCGAGGGGCCGCGACGCTCGGCGCTCGCTCGGGGCGATGTCCGTGCGGCGTCCTGTGCGGCCCTGTCCACGATCGTCCGCGAGTGTCCCGGATCCGGGTGGGTGGGTGGTCCGTCCCGCGATAGTGGGCGCACGATCACCACGGACGGAGGACCCTCCTTGAAGACCCGTTACGCCCAGCGGCTGACCGCCCTCGCCCTCACCCTCGCGGCCGCCACCGGCACGCTCGCCGTCTCCGCCTCGCCCGCCTCGGCGGCCACCCGCGACTGCTCCTCGGAGTGGGCGCACCCCAACAAGAGCGACGCCACGGCCACGGTGATCGCCAGCGGGGTCAACTACCGCACCGGGCCGGACCACAACACCTGTACCGTCAAGGGCAGTTGGGGCCTGAGCACCTCGCTCTACCTGTGGTGCTGGGACTACGGCAGCTACGTCTCCACCTCCCAGGTGGGCTCGAACATCTGGTGGTACGGGCGGCGTTCGGGCACCCAGGAGCAGGGGTGGATCGCTTCGGTCTACCTGAAGGTCAACTCTGGTTCCCAGTACCGCTGCCGCTGAGCAGCCGCTCCAGGGCCCGGAGCGGGCGGCGGGCGCAGCCCGCGAGCAGCGCCCGGGCCCGCTCGGACTCCTCGGGGGAGCCCTCACCGACCGCGGTGTTCGCGCGGGCCAGTGCGGTGAGGGCGAGGGCGTGCCGGTACCGGTCACCCGACGGGGCGTGCAGGTCGCGGGCGGCGCGAGCGTCGTCCGCGCCCTGGCGTGGGTGACCGGTACGGGTGCGCAGTTCGGCCCGGACGGTCAGGGCGAGCCACCGGGCGTCGCGGTGGCCGGTGCGCTCGGCCAGGGCCAGCCCGGTGTCCAGGTGGCCCAACGCCACGGGGAGAGAGCCGAGTTCGCCGTGGGCGAGGCCGAGCAGGGTCAGCGTCAGGGCCTCGCCGAGCAGGTCCTCGGCCTCGCGCTGGAGGACCAGGCACTCCTCCAGCCGGGCCACCGCCCGTGCCGGGTCGCCGTTGTCGAGGTGGATCTCGCCGATGTTGTGCAGGGTCAGGCCCTGCTGCATCCGCATGCCCAACTCCTGGTAGCGGTCGAGCACTTGATGGTAGCGCTCCAGAGCGCGCCGGTGCTCTCCGGCCTGCTGGTGCAGGTGGCCGTAGTGGGAGAGCACGGAGGCCTCACCGACCGCTCCGGCCGCGGTGCGGGCTGCGGGAAGCGCGCGGTCGAGCTTGGCGGCGGCCTCGGCGAAGCGGCCGGCCCGCTGGTCGATCCCGTTGAGGGCGATCAGCGCCAGCGCCTCGGCCCGCGGGTCGGCGATCCGGGTGGCGATGTCCAGGGCGAGTTCGGCGAGCGCGCCGTAGTCGGACCAGTGGCCGCCGCGCGGCAGGTACGCCTGAAGGGTGCGCAGCAGGACCAGGGGGTAGCGCGCGACGGGCCCCGGCGCGGCTGCCAGGCGCCGGGCGAGGGCGAGCAGGGTGGGGCGTTCGGCGGCCAGCCAGGCGGACGCGGCCCGGACGTCCGCGAAGGCGGCGCGGCCCGTCCACCCGGGGTCGAGCCAGTCCTCGGCGAGCCGGGTCGCCGGGTCGGCGCGCAGCAGCTGGGCGGCCGCGTCGGCGCCGCCGAGGTAGTGCCCCGCCAGCCGCAGCAGGGCCCCTTCGACCAGCGCGGCCGGCAGGGCGGCGGCCTGTTCGGCGGCGTGCAGCCGGACCAGGTCGTGCGGTTCGGGGCCGCCCGCGTCGGCGACCTCCAGCAGGCCGGCCTCCACCAGCCGGGTCACCGCCGCGTCCGCCTCCGGTTCGGCGACCCCGAGCAGGGCGGCCACCGCCGGGACCGTCAGCCGGGGCAGTCCGGCCTCGGCGGCGAGCAGCAGGGCGGTGCGGTCCTGCTCCTCGGCGAGCGCGTCCAGTCCGACCTGGAGGCTGCTGCGGACGGCGAGGTCGCCGTAGCGGAGCTCGTCCAGCCGGCGGCGCTGGTCGGCGAGGCGGTCGGCGAGCAGCGCGGGCGTCCAGTCGGGGCGGGCGGCGAGACGGGCTCCGGCGATCCGGATGGCCAGGGGCAGCAGCCCGCAGTGCTCGACCACCCGGGCGGCGGCGCCCGGGTCGGCGGTGACCGGGCCGGGCCCGACGGTGCGGGCGAGCAGTTCCAGCGCCTCGTCCGGCGGGCAGCCGCCGAGCGGGATCCGGACGGCGTCCAGCAGACCGAGCCGGGCCCGGCTGGTGACCAGGGCGGCGCAGCCGCCGTCGGCGGGCAGCAGGGCCTCGACCTGGTCCGCCGTGCCGACGTTGTCCAGCACCAGCAGGACCCGTCGCCCGGCCAGCAGGGTGCGCCAGCGGGCGGCGGCCTCGGCGGTGCCGCCGGGCAGGTCGGCGGCGGGGACGCCCAGCGAACGCAGGAAGCGGCCGAGCACCTCGGCGACCGTCAGCGGATCGATGCCGGGGCTGGCGCCGCGCAGGTCCGCGTACAGCTGGCCGTCCGGGAAGGCGGCCGCGGCGGCGTGCGCGGCCTTGACGACCAGGGCGGACTTCCCGGCCCCGCCCGGCCCGTGCACCACCACCACGGCCGGGCCGTCGGCGGGTCCGGCCGGTCCGGCGGGGTCAGCCGGTCCGGTGGGGTCGACGGGAGCCGGGGTCAGACGGCGGGCGATGGCGGCGAGTTCGGCCTCGCGCCCGACGAACGACGGTGTGCTGCGCGGCAGTTCGCGCGGTGCGGGAGCGCCGGCGGGCGGTGGCACGGGCAGTGGCGCGGGCGCGGGCGCGGGTGGGAGGTTGACCCGCTCCCAGGCCGCGGCCCAGCGGGCGCTGTCCCGGGGTGCCACGCCGAGGGCGAGCACCACCGCGTCGAGGACGTCGACCGGCATCGGGCGGGCACCGCTGAGGTAGCCGGAGAGGCTGCTGCGGGCGATGCCGGTGGCTTGCTCCAGATCGCGCAGGCTGACCCGGGCCTTGCCGGTGCCGCGGGCTGCGCGGATCCGCAGCCCGTCGAGCGCCGCCAGCAGGTCGGCGAGGCTGCGGACACCGTCCGTGCCCGGGCCGCCACCGTCCCCGACTGCCATCGACCCCACCCCCTCGCCCTGCCGTCCCGGCGCCCCTCCCGACCGCCGGGCGCGCGGCACGACCGTACCGGGACGAGCTCCGAAGTGACAGGGACACGGCACATCTGGCCGTTCGGACGCGACCGAGGACCGGTCCGGGGAGGGCCTCCGGCGCACGGCCGTACGCTCACGGCCGTACGCTCCGGTGGCGCAGGCCTCCCGTCGGGCCGGGCGGGCGTCCGGCGCGGTGTCGACGGTGGCGCCGCGCGTCGGAGCCCGTTGCCGCGTCGGCGCACCGGTCCCGACGGTCGCTCAGAACGGGCCCGGGACGGGACGGGTTCCGTCCTCTCCCGCGCGTTCGGTGATGTTGCGGGCCATGCCGGCGAACACGAAGGTGTGGAACGGCGCGACCGACCACCAGTAGGCGTGCCCGGCCAGCCCGTGCGGGTGGAACAGGGCCCGCTGGCGGTAGTGCGCCCCGTGGTCGCCGGCCGGCTTCACGGAGAGCTCCAGCCAGGCCAGGCCGGGCAGCCGCATCTCCGCACGGAGGCGCAGCAGGTGGCCCGGTTCGATCTCCTCCACGCGCCAGAAGTCGAGGGAGTCCCCGACCCGCAGCCTCGCCGGGTCGCGGCGTCCGCGCCGCAGGCCGACGCCACCGGCCGCGCGGTCGAGCCAGCCGCGCAAGGCCCAGGCGAGCGGGAAGGAGTACCAGCCGTTGTCACCGCCGATGCCCTCGATCACCTGCCAGACGGCGGCCGGCGGCACACTGACGGTGAGCTCCCGGACGTCCTGGTACAGGCTGCCCCCGGCCCAGTCGGGGTCGCTCGGCAACGGGTCGCTGGGGGCACCGGGCAGCGAGGCTGAGGACCAGCGGGTGGCGACGTCGGCGTCCTTGATCCGGCGCAGGGCCAGCTCGACGGCGCGGTCGAAGCCGGTCAGCCCGCCCTCCGGGTCCGGCACCCAGCGGGCGATGTCGTGCTCGCCGCAGACCACCTCGTGGCGCAGCGATTCGACCAGGGGCCGGGCGATCGAGTTCGGCACCGGGGTCACCAGGCCGACCCAGTGGCTGGACAGACGGGGCGTCAGGACGGGGACCGGGACGATGAGGCGGCGGTGCAGCCCGGTGATGCGGGCGTAACGCCGCATCATCTCCTCATAGGTGAGGACGTCGGGGCCGCCGATGTCGAAGCTGCGGTTCAGCCCGGCCGGCAGGTGGGCGGCGCCGACCAGGTAGTGCAGGACGTCGCGGACGGCGATGGGCTGGATCCGGGTGGAGACCCAGCGCGGGGTCACCATCGCGGGCAGGCGTTCGGTGAGGTGGCGCAGCATCTCGAAGGAGGCGCTCCCCGAGCCGATGATCACGGCGGCGCGCAGCTCGGCGGTGGGCACGCCGCTGTCGCGCAGGATGCGGCCGACCTCGGCGCGCGAGCGCAGGTGCGGCGAGAGGCCGTCGGGGGCGTGGGTGGGGACGAGGCCGCCGAGGTAGACGATGCGGCGCACCCCGGCCGCCGCGGCGGCGGCCCCGAACGCGCGGGCGGCCTCCCGGTCGGTGGCCTCGAAGGTGGGCCCGGTGCCGAGCGAGTGGATCAGGTAGTAGGCGACGTCGACGCCGTCGAAGGCCCCGTCGAGGCTCTCGGGCCGGGTGACGTCGCCGGTGGCGGTCTCCACCCGGGCGCGCCAGGGCTGGTCGCGCAGGCGGCCCGGGTCGCGGACCAGACAGCGGACGGTGTGCCCGCGGGCGAGGAGCTCGGGCACCAGCCGACCCCCTATGTAGCCGGTGGCTCCGCTGACCAGACAGCGCAGGGGGCCGCTCGGGTACGCGTCCATGTCTCGGTCCTCCTCCGCCCGCGGGTCACGCCTCACCGTGCATCGATTCGCCGCCGCGCCCGCACCTGGAGCGTTTGTGCAGCGAGTCCCGCCTTCGTGGTTGAGCCCCGCTAAACACTGCTTCCCGAATCGGCCGTTGATCATCTTCCGGTCGCGACGGGATCGTGGGGACGGGGCCGGACACCCACCCCACCGATACTTCTGGAGAGGCTCATGAGCAGCAACACCGGCACGATCACGTACTTCGTCCACCAGTCGCTGGACGGCTACATCGAGGGCCCCGGCGGGGAGTTCGACTGGCCGGTCATGGGGCCGGAGATGTCGGCCCACTCCCGGGCCCTCACCGCCTCCGCCGACGTGTTTCTGTACGGCCGGGCCGTCTGGGAGCTGATGGCCGGCTACTGGCCGAAGGCCGAGGAGTACTCGACCGACGAGCACGACCTCGCCTTCGCCCCGATCTGGCGCGCGGCCCGGAAGGTGGTCGTCTCCACCACGCTGGAGCGGGCCGACTGGAACGCCCGGGTGATCGGCACCGACGTCGTCGAGGAGCTCAGCGCGCTCAAGGGCGACGGCACGCACCTGCTGCTCTTCGGCGGCTCGGCACTGGCCGCCCACCTCACCGAGCACGGGCTGATCGACGAGTACCAGGTCTTCGTCCACCCCGTCGTGCTCGGCGGCGGCAAGCCGGTCTTCCCCGGGCCGCGCAAGCGCTTCGGGCTGGAGCTGGTCGAGTCCCGCGTCCTCGACGGGCAGGTGGTCCTGCTGCGTCACCGGCCCGCCCGCGGCGCCGCGACGGCCGGCCGTTGACGGGCCGCGGCGGGGGTGCCGACGGCTCCCGGGGCACCGTGTGGACGTCGCGCACCGTCGTGCGCGGCGACGTCCGTCTGGCCTGCCGGGACTGGACCGGGCCGCCCGGCCGTGACGTCCTGCTGCTGCACGGCCTGGCCGGCCACGCGGGCGAGTGGGACCGGGTGGCGGCCACCCTGAGCCGCGCGGGGCGGGTGGTCGCGTTCGACCAACGCGGCCACGGCCGCTCCACCCGCCGACCGGCCGAGGTGTCGCGGGCCGCGTACGTCGCCGACGTGGTGGCGGCGGTCGGCCAACTCGGCCTGCGTCAGCCCCTGTTGGTCGGACAGTCGCTCGGTGGCCACACCGCGCTGCTCGCCGCCGCCGCACACCCGGGGCTGTTCGGCGGCCTGGTCCTGGTCGAGGCCGGGCCCGGGGCCGCGCCCGGTGCGCAGCAGGAGATCGCGGCCGTGCTGGACTCCTGGCCGGTGCCGTTCCCCTCCCCCGAGGCGGCCGCCCGGTTCTTCGGCGGCGGGGCGGTGGGCGCCGTGTGGGCGGACGGCCTGGAACCGCGGGACGGCAGCTGGTGGCCGCGCTTCGACCGGGACGTGATGGTCGCCTCGCTCGCCGAGCTCGCCCACCGCTCGTACTGGGACGAGTGGACCGCGATCGACCGCCCCGCCCTGCTGGTGCTCGGCCAGCACGGCATCCTCCCGCCGGCCGAGATCACCGGCATGCTCCGCCGCCGCCCCGCCACCACCGCCGTCAGCGTCCCCGGCGCCGGCCACGACCTCCACCTCGAACACCCGGACCTGCTGGCCCGGTTGCTGGCTGATTTCGCCTCCGCACAGCCGACCGACGTCCTCCCTCCATCTCCCGAGGAGATCCCCTTGACGACCACCACCTCCACCTCCACCACCTCCACCGCCGTCATCTCCTCCGACGGCACCCTCATCGCCTGCTCCACCACCGGCACCGGACCGGCGGTCGTCATCGTCGACGGAGCCCTGTGCCACCGCGCCTTCGGGCCGGGCTCCGCCATCGCGGACCAGCTCGCCGCCCACCACACCGTCCACACCTACGACCGCCGCGGCCGCGGCGGGAGCGGCGGGAGCGGCGACACCCAGCCGTTCGCCGTCGAGCGGGAGATCGAGGACCTCGCCGCGGTGATCGCCGCCGCCGGTGGCTCGGCCCACGTCGTCGCCCTGTCCTCCGGCGCCGCGCTGGCCCTGCGGGCGGCCACCCAGAGCGTCGGCATCGCCCGACTCGCCGTCTACGAGCCGCCGTTCAGCACCGACGACCCGCAGAGCGAGCGGTTCGACGCGTACCGGGGCGATCTGACGGCCGCCCTGGCCGACGGCCGGCGGGGGGACGCCGTGGTGCGGTTCATGACCTACGTGGGGATGCCGCCGGAGGTGGCCGACGGCATGCGCAACGCCCCGGTGTGGCCGCTGTTCGAAGCCGTGGCGCCGACCCTGGCCCACGACGCCGAAGCCTTGGGCACGGGCGCCCGGGTACCGGTCGAGGCCCTCGCGCGGATCACCGCACCGGTCCTGGTCGTCGACGGCGGCGCCAGCCCGGACCTGCTGCGCGCCGCGGCCGGCGCCGTCGAGGCGGCCGTCCCCGGCGCCCGGCGCACCACCCTGGAAGGCCAGACCCACGAGGTCGCCGCCGAGGCCTTGGCCCCCGCGCTGCTCGCGTTCTTCGCCTGACGCATGACCCTCCCACCGCGGTCACCACCCGCCTCGTCCGGGCCTGCTCCGGCTCACCGCCGTCGGCTGCCGACTGCGGGCCGCCACCCGGAGGCCATAATGATCACTTCGACAGCGGCCGACGGAGCGTCACGGGCAGGGTGGACCACACGACATGATCGAACGTCTGGAACTCGAGGCGTTCCTCACCCTCGCCGAGGAACTGCACTTCGGCCGCACCGCGGCCCGCCTCAACGTGACGACGGGCCGGATCAGCCAGACCGTCAAGGCACTGGAGCGGCGGATCGGCGCTCCGCTGTTCGAACGGACCAACCGCGTGGTGCGCCTGACCGAGCTCGGCCACACCCTGGAGCAGGACCTGCGGCCCGGCTACGAACAGATCCAGGTCGGCCTCGACCGCGCCACCGCGACCGTCCGCCGGACCGGGGAGCAGCTGACGGTCGGTTACGTCGGGGCGGCGGCCGGGCAGGTGGCGCACCGGGCCGCGGACCTGTTCCCCCGGCACCGCCCCGGCTGCCGGGTCGAGGTCCGCGAGGCGCAGATCGCCGAAGCCCTCGGCCGGCTGCGCGCGGGAGACCTGGACGTGCTCCTGCTCAGCCTCCCGCTCACCGACCCGGACCTGGTCGTCGGGCCCGTGCTGCTCTCCGAACCACGGATGCTCGCCGTGCCCGCCGACCATCCGATCGCCCGTCAGACCCACGTCACCATGGAGGACCTGGCCCGGATCCCGCTGCTGCGGATCGCGGGCTCCCGGCCCGGGTCCTGGCTCGCCGACCGCCGCCCTTCCCGCACCCCGGGCGGCGAGGCGATAGCCGACGGCCCCCGGATCGAGACCTTCCAGGAGGCCCTCCAACTCATCGGCGCCGGCCTCGGCGCCGCCATCGTCGGGGCGCAGGTCACCCGGTTCTACAGCCGGCCCGACGTCGTCTGCGTCCCCTTCGCCGACGCGCCGCCGATCGAGTGGGCATCGGCCTGGCTCACCACCAACAACACCCCGCTGCTGCGCTCCTTCGCCCGCACCGCCCAGCAGGCCGCCCACTCCCTCCACCCGGAGGGGGCGGGCAGCGCCGACGCCCTGGCAGTCCCGTGAGGCCGCCGGGCACGCTCACGGGACGATCAGGACCTTGCCGCGGATCAGGCCCGCTTCCCCGAGCCGGTGGACCTCTGCGAGCTCGGACAGCGGGCGGGCGGAGCTGATGTCGAGGCGGGCCGCGCCCGCGTCGACGACGTCGAGGCGGATCACCAAAACGTCGCCGAACGCGTGGATGCGTGCGCGTCCACGGCGCCCCGCCCGGCACCTACCGCAGGACCACCTGAGGAGCCGTCACCGGCCGTGCCCGCCACGCCGCCTGGGCGTGGGTCGGTCCCGGGGTCAGGCCCGGGCCTCGGCGTGGCGGGCGGCGTACCAGCTGGAGTCGACGGCGGGGTTGCTCAGGGTTCCCCAGAAGTGGTCGTCGGGCATCGGCGGCAGCGGCTGTCCGCCCAGGTCGGCGTGGAGGTCCGCACGCCAGTCGACCGTGAGCCGGCTCCGGGTGGTCGCGCTCTCGTACACCGACCGGTAGGGCGAGCCCCAGATCCCGTGCACCATCTTCTCGGCGGCCCACCGGCGGGTGTCGTCCCGGTGCGCGCCCGCCTGCGCGACCACCGCGCGCAGGCGCAGGACCAGCGGGTCCAACTGCTCCGGCCGGGGCGGGACTTCACCCCGGTCCCACGCGTCCAGGGCCGCACTGACCGCCGGGTACTTGGCCAGGCCCGTCTCGACCGCCAGTCGGCGCAGCTGCTTGCGGGCGGCCTCCGCCACCCGCTCCGCCGGCACGACCGCGAGCAGTGAGCCGAGTTCCTCCAGGCCGTCCAGGTGGACGGCGTGGAGGAGGTCGGCGGGGCTGCAGGAGAGGTCCAGCTCCGGAAGCCGCTCATCCGCTGCGGGCAGCGGATCGTCGGCGCTGCCCCACTCGGGGTTGGCCGGCATCGCCGACTCCCAGAGCAGCCGGCCGTTGAACGTGACCACGCCGGCGTCCCGGCCGCGCTCCAACTGGTCGGCCAGCTCCGCCAGGTACTCGCCGAGCGAACCGGCCCTGCCGAAGGCGGTGCCGGTCTCGTCGAAGAACCGCCCGACCGCACCGAAGGTGTCCTGCCCGGTGCGGCAGTCGACGGTGAGGCCGTCCGCCGTGGCCTCGTAGGTGCCGAACTGGACGTAGCCGCGGTGCCAGTAGCCTCCGACCTCGTCCTCGTCGAGGTCGGCGGCGATGTCCCGGAGGAAGCGGGTCTTCTCGAGGATCCCGCTCACTCCCAGCAGGCGGTCGTCCGTGGGGAACCGGAAGGCCTCCGGCCCCTCCTGCGCACCGTCGTGCCGGAGCAGTGAGGCGACCAGGTCCGGAGGGAAGGTGAGGCCCAACTCCTCCTGCGCCGCCGCGAGTTCCTCATCTCCCGCGGGCGGCCGGAGGGACGCGAAGGTGCGAGGCGCGTGCTCGCGCAGCCACGCGTCGATTCGGCTCCACGACTCCCGGACCAGATCTGCTGTCATGGAACGCACTCTAGACAGCGGCGCCGACAGCTTGATCGGCACCCGCCCCGGACGGCGGATTCCGGGCTCCCGACACGGCCTACCCGCCGTACGCGGACGCGGGCCGCCGGGGAGGGGCGCAGGACGCCCCCGTACCGGTCCGCCGTCGGTACGGGGGCGTGGGTCCGCGCCCGGCGGGTCAGCTCGTGGTGCCCCAGGTGTGGGCCACGTCGATCACCAGGCGGTTGTCGAGCTGGAAGACCCGGTACGGCAGCCGGTCCCGGACTCCGAGGCCGAACTGCGTCTCGCCCGCGTGCGACCCTCCGCCCCGCGCCTCCACGAACGTGGGGTAGCCCGTGAAGTCGAGCCCGGGCAGCTTCTCCCCGGTGCGCATGGGGTACGTCCGGTTCCAGTCGGCGTCGTAGGTGTTCGCCCAGACGACGATGTTCAGCACCTTGCCGCCCGCGACGGGGATCGGCTCGTCGCCGGTGCTCGTGCGGATCGGTGAATCCTGGTACTCGATCCGGTACTTGACCGGCTTGGCGGGCGACGATCCGGGCACGTCGACGACCATGCGGTCGAAGCAGGGGTGCGTACCGGTCCTGACGCCGGTCATGTACCGGTAGTCCTCGGCATCGGCGCCACCCGCCTTGGCGAGGCTGCCCCAGCCGGTCTCGCACGCGGCGACGGCGGCGGCCGGTGCCGCCGCGGAGGCCGTCACCGGGATCACCGCCGCTCCGATCCCGGCCAGCACGAGTGCCATCGGTACAGCCGTCCAACGTCGCATCATCTGTCTCCCCGTCAGGTACGTCGATCGTTCGTTCGCCTGTACATACGCTCCGGCCCGGGCCTGAGGTTGCACACGTACGACGATTTGTTCGCGGGGCCACCGACGCGGGCCCACACGAGGATTGACGGGCCGTCAGCCCTCGGCCCTGGGCCGCCAGTCAGCGGCCCAGGCGTCGAGCTGGGCGAGGCGTTCGAGCAGGGACCGCCCCTGGCCGGTGAGCAGGTAGCCCTCACCGGTGTGCTCGACGAGGTCGGCCTGTCCGAGCTCACGGAGCCGGACCGCCAGGACGCTGGAGGAGATGCCGTCGCAGCGCTGCTGGAGCTGCCGGAACGTCGGCGTCGAGTCGTCCCGCAGCTCCCACAGGACCCGCAGCACCCAGCGCCGACCCAGGAGGTCGAGCAGCGCCATGATCGGGCGGCCCGTCTGCGAGCCGCGGACCGGTCGGCCCGGGAGGGGTGTCGGTGCCATCTGCTTCCCTCGTTAGCTTCTCTTTCCGAAGCGCCAATGTTAGCGTGCCGCCATGCCTCTGAAATCGAAGCGCCCGCGCATCGAACCGCTCTCGCCGCCGTACGACGCGGAGGCCGCTGCGGCCCTCGACCTCCTCGGGCCCTCCCCCATCCAGCTGTTCCGGGTGTGGGCGCGCCGGCCCGAGCTCGCCCGCTCCGTCGCGGGCTGGGGAAGCTACTACTTCTCCCGGCGCTCCGCCCTGACGCTCCGCCGGCGCGAGCTGGTCATCCACCGGACGACCGCGCTCTGCGGAGCCGACTACGAGTGGGCCGTGCACGTCGCGGGCTTCGCCGAGAAGGCGGGGCTCGACGCCGCGCAGCTCGCCTCCCTCGCCACCGGAACGCCCGCGGACGACTGCTGGGACGCGGCGGACCGTGCGGTGCTCGAAGCCGTCGACGAGCTCCACACGACCTTCGACCTCTCCGACGACGCGTGGGCGAGGCTGGTCGCCGTCGCCGACGAGGACGCCGCGCTCGAACTGGTCCTGGTCTGCGGCTGGTACCACGCCGTCTCCTTCGCCGTCCGGGCGCTCCGGCTGCCCCTGGAGCCCGGCACCAGGCCGATCGCCGCGCCGTGATCCGGCACCGGCCCTGAGCGGAGGAGTCCGCACGCGTCGCGGAGCCGGGCCCCGGTTGCGGGGCGCGGCCCGGCGATCCGTTCGGATCAGCAGGTACCGAGGTCCTGCCAGACGCCCCACTGACCGGTGGTGCCGGGCTCCTCGCCCAGCGTCCACCACTTGGCGCTCCACCGGTGGCCCCTCCAGGAGACGGTGTCGCCACCGGTGTAGACCTGCGTGCCGACCCAGGGGGCGGTGGAGCACGCCGGGGCGGTGCCGGTCACGGTGAGCGTGTACGTCGCGGAGGACGTGGCCGAGGTGCCGGTCAGCGTGCCCTTGACCGTCAGCGGGTAGGTGCCGGGGACGGCCGTGGACGCGGTCGACACCGACAGGGTGGCGCCGGCGCTCCCGCTGACCGAGGACGGGTCGACCCAGGCGGTGACCCCTGCGGGAACGCCGGTGACCGTCATCGCGACGGAGGTGTTCGAGCCGTTGTTGACGATGGCCGTGCTCACGGTCGCGGTGGTCGACGAACCGGCGGTCACCGTGCCCGAGGACGGGCTGAGCCGCACCTGGACGGCGGGCACCTGGACACCCGACGCGGAGGGCGACGGGGAGGCGGTGGGAGCGGGCAGTGCGGTGCCTGCCGCGTGGACGGTGCCGGAGCCGGTGAGCGCCGCGCCGGCGAGGGCGGCGGCGGTGACGGCTCCGGCGAGCAGGGCTCGGAGCGGTGCGCGAACGGGTCCGGCCATGGACCGCGCTCCCTTCGAAGGTGGGGACTTCGGCGGCCTGAGGCACTCCGGCCGGGACACATCCTGGTGGTCTGGACCACCCGACTGTCAAGGGTCCTCACCGAAACCGGCCTCGACGTGCGCGCCCGGGCCCTGACGGCGATCGTCCGCGCCCGTCAACTCGTGGCGGGCACGGCTCCGTTCTCGCGACGGCCCGCGGCCAGCCGGCCGGAGAAGCGGTACCCGCCGATCATCACCACGACCACGGCGGCCGTCTCGGCCGTGCCCCAGACCCAGGTCGAGGTGCTGACCTTCTTGGCCGGGAGCTTCGGCAGCTTCTTCGCCGGGATGTCGGTCGCGGACCGCCTGGCCACGTCGGCCTGGTGGGCCTGGTTCCGGGCGGAGCCGTGGAGGAACGGCGCGACGAACAGCAGGGCCAGGCCGAGCAGCACCTCGACGGCGATCACGGCCGGGAAGCGGCGCAGCAGCACGGTGGTCAGCGGCCGCTGGTCGCCCTCCTCCCGCAGGGCTTCGATGCGGGGGTGCAGCCAGAACTGGTTGAACGCGCCGATCAGCAGCATCCCGCCGAAGATGAGGATCTTGACGCCGAGCACGCGGCCGTACATGGTGCTCAGCAGCTGGGAGAGCCCGTCCACGTGCGCCCAGTAGAGGAACAGCCCGGACAGGGTGATGGCGGCGACGCAGGCCATCGCGGCGACCGAGAAGCGCCGGATGACGGCCGACCAGAAGGCGCGGCGCCCGGCGCCGTCGACGACCGCGGGGAGTGCGAGCAGCAGCAGCCCGAGCAGGCCGCCGATCCAGACGCCGCCGCCCTGGAGGTGCAGCTGCCAGACCACGGCGTCGAAGGTGCCCCGGCCCCAGTCGGCCGGTGCCTGCGAGGGGAACTTGGTGGCGCCGAGCGCGACCGCGGCGCAGAGCAGGGCCGCGGACAGCAGCGGGCCGCGCGCCCGGCCGGCCGCGATCGAACGCACCGTCAGCGGGGCGGCCAGCAGGGCGCCGAGCAGGGAGGAGGTGACCTCGATGCCGGACAGGCGGCCCTTGTTGCTGCCGTCGAAGAGCGAGCTCCACGCCTTCGCGTAGTCGTAGCCGTGGCTCGGCGAGGCGGCGTGTGCCAGCTCGGTCAGCACGGCGGGCACGGCCAGCACCCCGACGACCACCGCCGCCAGGGCCAGGCGTCCGGTGACGGCGGGCGCGGAGTCGGCGGCGTTGCGGACGGCGGCGGGGACGGCAGCGAGCAGCGCGAGGGCCAGCAGGCCGACGGCCGCCATCAGGGTCACCCACACCGCCCAGTTCACCGCGCTGTCGGCGAAGGGGCCGAGGGGCGTGGACGGTACGGCGCCGGCCAGCGGCGTGTGGGCATGCGGAAGCGACAACGGGGCCACGGGGCCCTCCTTGAGTGGTGAGGTGTGGAGGAACGCGACAGGCCGCACCGGCCGGGTGAGGAGCGGGGAGGTGCCGGGCGGTGCGGCCTGCTGGTGACGGGCTCGGAGAGTGAGTGAGTGGGGCTCTCCGGGCCGGGGTTACGCGGGTTGGTCCTGCGTCGGCGCCGCAGCGGGACGGGGCGCGGGGGAGCTCGCCGGACGGACGAACCAGGCGAGCGTGGGCAGCAGGTAGCCGGCCCAGACGACCAGTTGGAGCACCGTCGGGTCGGGCTGGAAGGTGAACACGCCCTTGAGCAGGGTCCCGTACCAGCTGTCCTTGGGGACGGTGGAGCCGATGTCGAACGCCACGCTGTGCAGCCCGGGAAGCAGCCCGGCCTCCTGGAGGTCGTGGACGCCGTACGCGAGCACGCCGGCCGCGACGACGACCAGAATGGCGCCGGTCCAGGTGAAGAACTTGGCCAGGTTGATCCTCAGCGCGCCGCGGTGGAACAGCCGGCCGAGCAGGACCGAGGTGAGCAGACCGAACGTGGCGCCGACGAGCGGGCGCACGCCGTCATCGGTGGCGGCGACGGCGGACCAGATGAACAGGGCCGTCTCCAGGCCCTCGCGCAGTCCTGTCAGGTAGCTGCCGAACACGGCGTTCTCCTCGAGGAGTTGACGGGGGCTCAGTTGACGACGGTGGCGGCGGCGAGCTTGGAGAGCGGCTCGGCCAGGGCGTTGACGGCGTCCGAGAAGGCCTTGCGCTCGGTGTCGCCGACCT